>JBEGRN010000314.1:0-3798 GCA_041180425.1 Verrucomicrobiota bacterium | reverse complement strand
CGATGATCTCCGCCGTGCTGGCTTCGCCGAAGTTCGTCTTCCGCATCGAGCAAGATGACCAGCCGCTCGCCAAGGACGCCCACCCGATCTCGGAGTTCGCCCTCGCCTCGCGCCTCAGCTACTTCCTCTGGGGGTCGATGCCCGACGAGGAACTGTTCGCGCTCGCCAACTCGGGCAAGCTCTCCGCCAACCTCGAGGCCCAGACGACCCGCCTGCTCAAGGACAAGCGCTCCCAGTACCTGGTGACGGGGTTCGCGCTGCAGTGGCTTCAGACGCGCCGGCTGTCGCTGGTGACGCCCGACTCCAAGCTGTTTCCCGAGTTCGACGATGCGCTGCGCGCCTCGATGATCAAGGAGACGGAGCTCTTCCTCTCCGAGATCGTCCGCGATGACCGCAACGTGTTCGACATCATCGACGCCGACTTCACCTACCTCGACCGCCCGCTCGCCCAGCTCTATGGGATCCGCGACATCGACTCCCGCCGCTCCGGAGATTTCGTCCGCGTGACGTTGCCGAAGGGCGAACGCGGCGGGGTCCTCACGCAAGCGAGCATCCTCACGGCGACGTCCAACCCCGACCGCACTTCTCCGGTGAAGCGCGGCAAGTGGATCCTCGAACAGATCCTCGGCACGCCGCCGCCGCCCGCGCCGGCCGATGTGCCGTCGCTCGAGGGCCAGAAGCAGCTGACGGGCAACCTGCGCCAGCGTCTCGAACAGCACCGCGCCAACCCGGCTTGCGCGTCCTGCCACAACCGCATGGACGCCCTGGGCTTCGCGTTCGAGAAGTTCGACGCCATCGGCCGCAACCGCACCATGGACGAGGGCGTGCTCATCGACACGGCGGGTAAGCTGCCCGATGGCCGCGCGTTCGGCGGCGCCGCCCAGCTCAAGGCCGTCCTCAAGGCCGACCGCGAGAAATACGTGCGCAACCTTTCCGCCAAGCTCCTGACCTACGGCCTCGGCCGAGGCCTGGAGTTCTACGACGAGCCGGCCCTCGATAAGATGGTGGCTTCGGCCGAAAAGGGCCAAAACCGCTTCTCCGCCTTGGTGATGGCGGTCGTCCAAAGCGACCCCTTCCGCCTCCGTCGCGGCACTTCGCAGGTTGAAAGCGTCCAGACCCCTCCTAAAAAGAAATAACCCCGCCCGTCATGTTTAACGAAAAAGTCCTCAGCCGCCGCACCGTCCTCAAGGGACTGGGCGTCACCCTCGCGCTGCCTTGGCTCGAGAAGATGGGCATGCAGACGAGCTGGGCCGCGGGCAACACGCCCGTCGCGCAGGCGGCGCCCAACCGCATGGCCTAGCCTACGTGTACATTCCGAACGGCGTGATCACCGAAGGTTGGCGCATCCCGACGGAAGGCGCGCTGCCCGCGAAGCTCCCGCCGATCCTCAAGCCGCTCGCCGACCTTTCGAAGGATTTCTCCATCTTGTCCGGCCTCACGGCCGATAAGGCGCGCTCCCACGGTGACCGGCGCGCAGCCGCGCAAGACCGACGGCGCCAACATCAAGGTCGGCGTCTCCGTCGACCAGATCGCCGCCGCCCGCATGGGCGACCGCACGCGTCTGGCCTCGCTCGAGGTCGGCGCAGATTCCAGCAAGATGGCCGGCGGCTGCGACTCCGGCTACAGCTGCATCTACGAGTCCAACCTGTCCTGGCGCTCCGCCACCCAGCCGATGCCGAAGGAGGTTAGCCCCAAGCTGATCTTCGAGCGCCTGTTCGGTTCGGGCACCGACCTCGACCGCGTCCGCCGCGATGCCGAGCGCAAGAGCGTGCTCGACGCCGTCCGCGACGACTACCGCGAGCTCAACGTGCGCCTCGGCGCCGACGACCAGCGCAAGCTCGACGAATACTTCACCGCGGTGCGCGAGATGGAGCTCCGCATCTCCAAGGCCGGTTCGATGGCCGCGCCCAAGCTCCCCGCCGGCGTCAAGGCGCCCGTGGGCATCCCCCAGAGCTACGAAGAGCACCTGCGCCTGCTCGCCGACCTCATCGTCCTGGCCTTCCAGACGGACACCACGCGCATCTCGACGTTCGTCTTCGCCAACGAGGGCAGCAACCGTTCGTACCCGTTCATCAACGTGCGCGAAGGCCACCACAACCTCTCCCACCACGGCGGCGACCCGGAGAAGATGTCGAAGATCCAAGACATCAATATTTTCCACACCACGCAGCTGGCCTACTTCCTCAACCGCCTGAAGTCGGTCAAGGAAGGCGACGGCACGCTCCTCGACCACTCGATGATCGTCTACGGCTCGGGCAACGGCGACGGTAACCGTCACAACCACGACGACCTCCCGATCCTCCTCGCCGGCCGCGGTTGCGGCACCATCCGCCAAGGCCGCAGCATCCAGTACGGCAAGGAAACCCCGCTGAACAACCTCTGGGTCTCCATGCTCAATCGCATGGACATCCGCGACGTCCAGTTCGGCGAGACGTCCAGTTCGGCGACAGCTCCGGCGAACTCAAGAAGCTGGTCTGAACGAGGTAGGGTTGTCCTGTCTTAGGTAGGGTCGGGACGGCGTCACGACCTCGCCGCGCGCGCGTTGGGTAGGGACAGCACCACGTGCTGCCCTAGCTGCCTCGTCTGCCTCGGGTAGGGTCGGGACGGCGTCACGACCTAGCCGTGCCTGTTGGGGTCTGGCTTCAGAGCGTTCACGCGATGGTTCCTGCCCCCGTTGGCGCAGCAGTAACAGCGTCGAGGACTGGGTCGATCGATGAATCGAGGGATGGATCGAAAGATGTGGCGGCTCCGCCGCCGCACTCCCCTCAACCCCCAACCCTCACCCCTCAACCCTTATCTAGCGCGCTGCTCTGCCGCGAACTAGATCATCCCCATTTCCTCGGCGACGCTGTCGACCTTGTGCTCCACCAAGGCGAGCTTGGCGTGCAGGGCGGCGACTTCGTGCCTGAGCAGGGCGTTTTCTTCCCTGAGGGTTTTGAGTTCTTCGAGGATTTCTCCGATGAGATGATGGATGTTCATTGTATGAAAGGGTTGGGTGTCGTGCGAAGGAGGCGCCTGGCCGCTGCACGCGGCGGCCGGAGGCGGGAGCCCGCGGGCGCAGGAGCGCCCGGCAGGGGAGGAGTCGACTGGTGGACTTAACGTGAAATCAACGCGTCACTCCGAGGGGCGGACATATGTCCGTTCCTTGTCGGTAAATGCTGTTGCGCGAGGTTTTCACGAGGGCGAGGAACATCGCCAGAAACAAAAAGGCGTCAATGAGATTCTAATCTGAGGGAACTCGCGGGTTTCGGAGGGGATGCTAGGCCTGACGGTCGGCCGCTGGGGCGGTCCGCGTCTTCCCCGCGCTTTGTGTCGAAACCTTCGGTCGCCCGCGGGGTATTCTCTCTGTCTATGCTCCGCTTTGCCGTCTCCTCCCTGTTCGCCGTCGCTGCCTTCGCCGCGTCCGGCCCCAACGACTCGTCTATCGGGCCCGACTACAAGCCGGCGCCGGAGATGGCCGCCCAGCCGGGCGTGCCGAAGGGCACGATCAAGGAGTTCGTGATCGAGTCGACCGAGAGTAAACTCTACCCGGGCATCGCCAAGAACAAGCCGGGCGAGGTCGTGCCCTATAAGCGCAAGGTCCAGGTCTACATCCCGGCCCAGTATGTCTCGGGCAAGCCGGTGCCGTTCATCGTCGTCACCGATGGCCCGTGGTACACCAAGCGGATGGCCACGGCGCTCGACAACCTCATCGCCGAGAAGCGCGTCCCCGTGCAGGTCGCGGTCATGGTCGAGTCGGGCGGCGGCGACAGCAAGGGCAGCCAGCGCGGGCTCGAGTACGACACGATGTCGGGCAAG
>JBEGRN010000313.1:0-2614 GCA_041180425.1 Verrucomicrobiota bacterium | reverse complement strand
CGGCTATAACGACTGCTTGCTCGTGCAGCGCGCGCATGACGTCGCGCTGCTCACGGCCTACGCCCGCCAAGCCTTGCCTGGGCCACTCGCCGTGGTCAGTGCCGGCGACCCCGCCCTCGCCGCCCTCCTCGCCGCCTATCAGCAAGCGCCCGACGCCGCTTTCCTCGCAACCGGCGGTTTCCGTTTCGCTCAGCTCCAGGACGTCCATGATCCAAAGTTCCTCCCTGGCGGGGCCAAATACGGCGACCTTCCCGGCCTGCTCGACAGCACCCCGCTGACACGCACCGCCACGCATTGGAGCGACGACCCCCAGGCCACCGAGCAGGACGCCTTCCATTGGCTTCGGCTGGTGTTCGCCCCGGGGCGCTAACGCCAGAATAGGCCTTTTCTTGGTTAAAAAGCGGAAAAACACGGGGGCGAGAGACCTCACTTGCATTTTTACGGAAAGACGCTGTATCTTAACCCCTCGCGACCGAACCCACGGTCCGAGTTTGGTCCATCTATCGGATAGTAGCGTAGCCTGGTAGCGCGCCTGCTTCGGGTGCAGGAGGTCGGGGGTTCGAATCCCCCCTATCCGACCACTTCAAACCCCTCGTTCGTCCCCGAACGAGGGGTCTTTAGTTTGGCCAGTCGGCTCCCTTGCCATCTCCCACGGGAGTTCTAGGAATAGGACCACCCCGCCCATGCACCCCCTGCGCTGGCTCTCCGCCCTCCTCCTGTCCGCCACGCTCGCCGTCGCCGCCACGGTCGACTCGCTCGCGAACCAAAAGATCGTCGTCCTCGGCGACTCCATCACGCAAGGCGGCGGCTATGTGTCGTTCATGGACTACTACCTGCAGCGGCTCCGCCCGCAGGCACGCTTTGAGCTTTATCCACTCGGCCTGTCTAGCGAAACGGTCTCCGGCCTCAGCGAACCCGGCCACGCCGGCGGCAAGTTCGCGCGGCCCTGCTTGTCCGAGCGCCTGCCGCGCGTGCTCGAAAAGATGAAGCCCGACGTGGTCTTCGCCTGCTACGGGATGAACGACGGGATCTACCTGCCGCTCGAGGAGAAGCGCTTCCAAGCCTTCAAGGACGGGATCAACCACTTGCTCGACTCGTGCCAGAAGGCCGGCGTGAAGCGCATCGTCCTGGTGACGCCGCCCATCTACGACGCGGCCACGAAGGCGGGGGAATTCAATTACGATACGGTGCTGACCGCCTACGCGGCTTGGGAAAAGACGCTCGCCCGTCCGGGCCTGGAAGTCGTCGACCTGCACACGGCGATGCGCGCGGCGCGCGACCAGCGGACGGAGGTCTTCCTCAAGGCCGACCCGCTCTTCCAGCAGGTCGACGCGCTGCGCAAGTTCCGTGCGGGGCGCTGGATGGCCTTCACCGGCTACACCCGCGAGAAAGTCGTCACGCCTACGCCCCTCGGCGACGCCGAAGCGCAAGCGGCTAAGTTCCAAGCCAAGATCGACGAGCTGCGCCGGAAGTGACCGGACCGACTGATGCGTAAGTCCGTCCTGCCCCTGCTCGGCCTGCTCGCCTGCCACGCAGGGACCGCGCAGGAGTTGACGCGGCTCTCTTACAACCATCCAGGCCTCACCGTCGACCTCGGCGTGGGCTTGTGGGCTTGGCCGCTGCCGATGGACTTCGACGGCGATGGGCACCTCGACCTGGTGGTGAACTGTCCGGACAAGCCTTTCAACGGGACGTACTTCTTCCAAGCGACCGCCGATAGCGCGAAGTCGCCGCTGCCCGTCTTCAAAGCCGGGGTCCGTATCAGCCGTGGCTTGCAGAACGTCACGGTGAGTTACGTGGATGGACAGCCGCAGGTGCGCTCGCCTGGAACGAGCTACCCGGATTTCCTGAAGTCAGGCCTGACCCAAGGCCGTCCGCTGCCGCTGCCTGCCAACGTGCACCCGAACAAGGTGCGCGCCAACCTGTGGAAGGTGGTCGATTTCGACGGCGATGGCCGCAACGACCTCGCGATCGGCGTCGGCGACTGGACCGATTACGGCTGGGACAATGCCTACGACGCGCAAGGCCACTGGACCCGCGGGCCTTTGCGCGGTTTCGTCTACATCGCGCGCAACGAAGGCACGAACGAGCACCCGGTCTATGCGAAGCCGTTTAAGCTGAACGCCGGCGAGCGACCGCTCGAGACCTTCGGCTGGCCGTCGCCGAACTTCGCGGACTTCGATGGCGATGGCGACCTCGACGTGCTCTGCGGCGAGTTCCTCGATGGCTTCACCTACTACGAAAACATCGGGACGCGGACCCAGCCACGCTACGCGCCAGGCCGACGCCTGACGGTTCCGCCCGGCACCGATGCACAGGCCCGGCCTTCCGCCTGGAAGGCGACCCGCGAGGCGGCCACCCTCCCCGGCTCGCCGCGGCCGCTGACGATGGACCTGCAGATGATCACGCCCGTGGCGCTCGATTGGAACAAGGACGGCCACCTCGACCTCATCGTCGGCGACGAAGACGGCCGCGTGGCGTTCTTGGAGAACACCGGGAAGTTCACCGCCGACCATACGCCGCTCTTCCTGCCGCCGCGTTACTTCCAGCAAGAAGCGGCTGACCTCAAGTTCGGCGCCCTAGCCACGCCCTACGGCTTCGACTGGGATGGCGA
>JBEGRN010000312.1:0-2776 GCA_041180425.1 Verrucomicrobiota bacterium | reverse complement strand
GAAGGCCTGGCCCTCGAAGTAAGTCCAGTCGGCATGGCTCGTCAGGGCGCCGCTCGGCGCGCTGCGGGCTTCGCTGCCGTCCGCCAAGGTCACGACGAGCCTCAAGCCGCGCACCTTGAATTTGTCCTCGGATTTCGGGCAGGTGACCGTCGCAGCGTTGGCCTTGTTCAGCTTGGCCAAGGCCTCAGGCGAGAGCTTGAACTCGGCCTTCATCCAATTGTCCCCGCCAGTCGGGAGGATGCCGAGCGTCACGCCGTTCAGCGCAAGGGTCTTGTCGCCGTAGGCTTTGCCGTTGTTGCCGAAGACCTCGAGCGTGAGTTTGGCCGACTTCGCGCCCTGGATGGTTTCGAGCGGCAGGTCCGAGGGCGGCATGACGGCGGCCTTGTAGGCCTGGGATGCCAGCAGCTGCGTCGTGTGGCGCATCGCGCCCGGGAAGGTCAGCGGCGTGACCTTCGGGTGCTTGTCGTCGCCGAACGGCCGCTCCGTGAGCAGCCAGAGTTCCGCCGTGGTGTCGGTTTCGCCTGGGGCGACCTGTACCTCGAAGGATCCACCGAAGGCCTTGAGGTCGTAGCCGGCCATCTGCCAAGGCTTGGCTTCGGCGCTGAGCATGCCGTGGCGGGCGTAGCCGGGGTATTGATTGATAGCGCCGGTGCGCTGGCGGGTCGGCTTCACGAGCTGGCCGTTGATGAGCAGGTTGGGGAGGGCAGGACGGCCGATGAGCAGCAGTTCGCGGCGGTCGCTGATGAAGTCGGCGATCTTAACCGCGACCTTCTGCTGCGCTCCGGTCCCGACGACCTCATGCGAACTGTCGGCCGCCAGTTTGAACATCGGACCGCGGGCTTCGCCGGGGCTGAACTCGAGGGCTACGGTCTCGTAGCCAGGGATGGAGACCTCGGCCGTCTCACCGCCGCGGTAGGTCGTGGCCAATTCCATGCGGTATGGGTAGACCATGCGGGCATGCCAGGCTTGGCCGGCTTTGCCGGCGAACATCGTCGTGGCGTCCAGGCGGACCGATAGCGTCGCCTGACCCGCGGCCGGGTTGCGGGCGACCAGCGTGCCTGTCTGGCCGTCGCGGGACCAGCCCATGTAGCCGTAGGCGTGGCCCTCGTCGGGGCGGCCGCCCACGAAGCACGTGTTGAGCATGTCGGGCTTGCGGGATTCCGTCCACTGGTGGACCGCGATGAGCGCCTTCCATTCTTCAGATGTCACGGAAGCCGGCGACAGGTACCATTCGCGCAGCAGGGTGCCGCGCCCGTAGTGCATCAGCACGTGGTCGGCGGCCGGGTCGCCCCACATCCGCCAGAAATACACGTCGCGGTCGGTCGTCGCCTGCGCGCGGCCCGACAGCTCCGGCCAGTTGCCGTTGAACCCATCGTCACCTGCGAGGAGCCAGACCGAGTCGGCGTAGTGCAGCCAAGCCGGCGAATGCCACGTCCAGTTCGTCGCGTTGATGAAGACGCCCGCATCACGGGCTGGTAACGTGGCGAAGTGAAACCCGAAGAACTCAGCCTCATGGCCGTGTCGATCGGTCGGAACCACGTTCGAGAGGTGGTTGAAGTCGAACTTCAGGTAGGAGACCTTCGTGACGTCTGTCAGGCTTTTGATTTGGTCATGCAGCTCGAACTGGTACTTCTCCGCAGCCAGGGAGTAGTGAGCGAAGTATTGGCTGAAGTAGGCGTTCGGTTGGGCCTTCACGTAGCGTTTGTTTACGCCCCAATTGATGTCGTTCGTCGTGCCATCTGCCGCCATCCAGAGCCCGAGCGAGGAGCCTTGGGCACGGAGGGTTTCGCTGAGCTTGTTCAGGTCCTTCATGCCTTCGGGAAAGGCTCCTGGCGCCGGTTGCCAGACCGACTTGCGGTCCTGCCAGCCGTTGTCGGGCACCATGCCGTCGACCTTGATGCCCGAGCCCTTCAGGGCTTCCAGGAACTGCCGGTGGATGGCCGGCAGGTTGTCGCCCTTCAGGTTCTTGCCGGACGGGTCGAACCAGTTGTTGTAGTGCGTGTAGCTCCTGGTCTTGTCCTTGGTCCGCGTGAAATCGATGACCGCCTGCTCTGGCGTCAGGCCGGCGGGTACGGCGAAGACTGCGACATGGCTGGTGGCGAACTCGCCGGTGAAATACACGGTCGGGAATGACAGGCATCGTACCAGTCCGGGCTGGGGTTTCGGCTCAAGGTCGGCTTGTTCGAAGTCGACAAAGCTGTGGTTGCCGACCTTCTCGAATCGATGGGAGTAGGCCGCGGGCTGGTTGCCGTCCGTATGACGGGTCAGCATCGTCGGAGCCATCGGTAGTACGACCCACGCGTCGTCCAGCACGACCGGTTCGCCGCGGCCGCCTCGGCTGGCTTTTGCCTTGGTGCGGAAACGTTCCGTTTCGACACAGATCTTGGGGTCGGACGGCTTGTTCTGCCAGTAAAGCTGGAGATAACTGAAGAGCGCTGCCTGCGCAGGCGTTTGTTGGAGGTTGGGGTGGAAGAACTGCTTGACGTTAGCCGGGGCGAGTGGGCTTGTTGTGCGGCTCTTTCTTAGGGCATATCGAACGAGCAGCAGGTCGCGTTCGTTAGCCGTAGGGTTTGCTTCGTCTTTTAGCGCGCCAAATTCCACCTTCGCTTCGTAGTCGTCGGCCGTGAGCACGGTGCCGTCGGAGAGGCGGATGGCGAACTCGTCGCTGTCCACGTCGAGCGTCCGGCCGGTGGCCTTATCCGTCCAGCCGAGCGTGCGGAAGCGGCCATCCTTGAGCTCGAAGCGGCGGATGAGGTCGCCGCTGCGCAGCTCATAG
>JBEGRN010000311.1:0-4038 GCA_041180425.1 Verrucomicrobiota bacterium | reverse complement strand
ACGTAGAACATCAGGCCGTAGCCCAACATCCCCAGCATGATCGGGATCGCCAGCTTGAGGGTCGGTCCGATTTCCGAACGAATGGTAGGCGTAGGTTCCAAGCCCCCACAGGAGGCAAGCAACGCCGCGGGTTGGCGAGGAAAACCCGCCGGACGTGGGCTTTAGATTTCGTCGAAGCGCAACCAGCGGAAGGAAACCAACTTCACGCGACGTCCCAGGACGGTGTTCGCCAGGCCGAGCGTCGGCTTCGTGGGGTCAGGCTTGTTGCCCAAGGGTGCCTCGTACGCGGGGATACGGTTATCGACGTACTCCGGGACGCGTTGGTAAACGGCTTCGCAACGGACGATGAAAGTGTCGTCGCGCACCGAGATGATCGGCGCCAGGCCCCGCAGCAGGTCGGCTTGGCGGGGCCAGCCCGGCAAGCCGTGCGTGGAGTGACCGACGGAGGCACGAGGGTTGATGTAGTCGCTCGGGTATCCCGCCGGCGACAAGCGGGCGTCGGTCGGCGGGGTCGTCGGCTTGCCGAGGGCCGCGGCCGGGGCGGCGGGATGCAGCGAAGGGGTCTGCTCCAACGCCTTCAAGGCGGCCTGCAAAGCTCCGTTGAGCGCCAGGTCCTTGTCCGTACCGTCGTAGAGGCGCAGGCGGCGGTTCACGAATTCAGAAAGCGACAGGAAAGGCCCGCGGGCGCGCACCTGCTTAACGATTTCGACGGCGAGCTGATCCAGCTGCGCGTCGGTCAAGGCGGCAAAGCCCGTCAAGGCGGCGGCCGGCGTGCCGCTCCCGGTCGCGGCTTCGGGCGACGGCGTCATGCGCGGGAGCGGGTGCCGGGCTTTCTCCAACGTGACATCGCCCGTCGGCGCCTTCGCCACAGGCACCTGCTGATCGCGCAGATGGCCGAGCACAGCCCGCCAGGCCGGCACGGAGCAGCTGTTCACGTTGAATTGCCCGGGGACGGTCAGGTAGGCACCGAAGCGCAGATAGGCGTCGGGGAACTTCGCCGTATCCAGGCTATCCGGCGAGAATTGGGCCGCTTCCGGGACCAATTGATAACAGGCGTTCGGCAGCGCCTTTCCGGCCAAGTGTTTCAGGCAGAAGGCGTCGTCATGCTGCAGGAACGTGGCCGAGAGTTCCGTGCGGAGATGGTAATTGCCCGCGTTGTCGAACCAACGGCCCACGACGTCCTCCGCCGGCAGGATCGGGGAAGCGTCCGAGTTGCCGACGAGGCCATACTGGAACGGCGGAGCCGGATTAAAGCCGCGGGCATCCCACCCTTGCAGGTCAGCCAGCGATTGCGGCGGGACCGTCGGGAGTTCCGCCACGACCGCGCGGCTCAAGCCACTGGAGGCATCCAAGCCCGAGACGATGTAGCCATGCTGCCCCCCGTCGACCTGCGGCGCATAGCTGTCCATCCAGCCGCTGAGCGGCCGGTAATAGAGGTCGAAAGGCGCGTTCACCGGATGCAGGGCGCCTTGGTACTGGATCCCTTCGCCGAGGGCGGTGACTTGATTGGTCAGCGGGGAGAGGTCGGTCAGCACTTCGCGTGACTTATCCCCCAGCTCGGTGTAACCGGAGAAAGGGCTCGATTGCAGGGTGCCGCGCGAGACGACGCCGCGGTCGAGTTTGACGGTACCGTCGTTGGCGAGCCGGAGGCCGAAGGAGAACGTGCCGAACGGCCGCGGGCTGGTGCGGACGTCGGCGAGCAACGCTTCCGGGCCGGGCGGATCATCCGGGCCGTAGAGCGTCGAGAAGATGTAGGCCGCGGCGATGGGGTCGTTGTTGCGGAAGCTCAAGCGGATCGGCGTGCCGCGCGTCCAGCCGGGGATGTTGATGTCCGCCGCGATCGCGTCGCGACCGGTGTTGAGCTTGAGCATGCGCGCGGAGATGCGGGTGTCGCCCGCCAGGTTCTCCAAGTTCAGGAAGAGACCGACGGGGCGCCCTGCGGCATAACCAGGAGTGAGCGGCAAGGAGACCGACCCCGGGGCGCTCAACGACAGCTGCGCGCTTTCGGTCGCGGCCGAGAAGACGCGCGTCTCCCCCGGCATCAAATCGATCTGACCGGAAGGATCCTGCAGCGCCAAGCCCAAGGAACCCCACGCGCCGTTGAACCAAGACCCCATCGGCACAGGCAAGCCCGACGCGGTCGCCGGCGAGAGCTCGAACGCCACCGGCAGGCTATTCCCCTTCATCGTCAGCGAGAAGTTCTTCACCTTCAGCCGCACGTTGTAGGGATTCCACAGGGTCACGATCGGCTGGACCAAGAGCGCGCGGCAATGGGTCCCGTCCAAGACCCCGCTGTCGGTCGCCGCTTGCGCGAAGACGAACTGGACACGGGCCACGACCGGCTGACGGTAGACCGTCTCGTGGTAGCTGTACAGCGGGCTGCCGCCTGCTTGCGACGGCGCCATCTCGACGAGGCCGCCCGCGCTCCGGCTCACGACGGCCTTCCGGTACTGCAAGGTGTAGTCGACCAGGGTGTTCCAGCTGCGGATCGGCGGGATGCAGGTCAGCGGACCGAAGCGTTGTAGCTCGTCGAGCCCCCGCTGGAACCATAATCGGACCACCAATACATCAACGTGTGGCGACCGCGGTTGCCGTTGGCCGTGCCTTCGACCTGCGCCGACTTCGGACGGGCGTAATACAGGTCCGCGTAGGTCGCGGACGCCGGCGACAGCCGTGGCCGGACCCGGAAGAGCGGCAGCTTCACGTCGCGGCCGGGATCGACCTCGTCCATCCAGTCCCAGGTTTCGGCCAGCAAGGAAAGGTCCTTGCGCACGCCCCCGTTGGCGGTGTTCGTCAGCAAGCCGACGGCATAGGTCGTGAAGTCATGGAAGCCCGCCTTGCCGACCGTCGCCACCGGCACCAAGCCCGCCGTCGCCCGCGTGGGCAAGGCGGTCCCGGCCGGCGGCGGGACCAACCCTAGGGCCGCCAGGTCCGTACTCCCGAAGGTGCGGACGCGCTGCGTGGCCTCGGAGACCGTAGGCGGCGGCGCCGCCGGGTTGTCCGCCGGATGCAGCAAGGCTTTCTGGTTCTCTCCGGAGATCCACCACGCAAACGCGCCCGTCCCGTCCGGAAAGGCGTTCGGACTCAGGTAGATTCGCCCCGTGGGCACCGCGGTGGTCGCCGGCCCGACCAACGGAGAAATGTAGTTGAAATGCGACCACACAGACGGGATGGACGCAAACCGCCACGGACCGGCGCCCGCGGACTCATAAGCCGGCGTGACTTTGGGCGGCGCCGTCGGCTTCGGGTTCACCGGCGGCGGGGTCGGCTTGTTCGGCGGAGGCGCCGGCGGAGGGGGAGGCGGCGGAGGCACGGTGACGACCGGCACCACGACCACCGGCGGTTTCGGCACCACGACCACCGGCGGCGGGGCCGGCGGCGGCGGCGTCAGCGGAGCCACGTAATAGCCGAACGAGGAGGACGTCAGCCAAGTCAAGAAGCGCCCCGCCCAGAGCGTGCCGTTGCCGTCCTGGTTGTTTGTCGCCTTGAGGTTGTAGTCGGGCTTGTACGGTCGGCCGGCGTAACGGCCGGACTGATCATGGTCGCGGCCTTGCCAACTCTGCCACACGCCCAGCACCGGATAGGTGTACTGCCCGGTCGCGACCGTCGGGTCTTCGAACAGCGACGAGGGCGCCGTGACGCGGGTGTCCGGACCGACGAACTGCTGCAGCGCGCCGCCAGCGAGCCGCATCGACGCCAACGCATTGAGGCGAGCGCGCAACACGGCATGACGGTTGGTGGCGAGCTGCGACTCCACGCGAATGAAGCTGGCCAAGACAATCAGCGTGAGCACGAGGACGGCGGTCACGAGCAAGGACAGCACCAGCGAAAAGCCGGGGCGCCGAACGGCGGACTGGTGGGCGGGGTGAGCCACAGGACCCCACTCAAAGGAGTTTATAAGAAACCGCAACCCCCACCCACCGCGGTCGGCCCGGGGCAGCGGCTAACCGCTCAGCCCAACCACGTCCTCGGGCTCCGCCCAGGCAAACACGGGGGCCTTGGAGCCAACCCGCTGGCGCGGGTTAAGCTCGGCGACCT
>JBEGRN010000310.1:0-2708 GCA_041180425.1 Verrucomicrobiota bacterium | reverse complement strand
CGGTCGTCCAAACCGTCCCAACCCTTTCGCTGCAGCAGCTTTCCGCCCTGCCGCATGGCTACCTGTTGCTCCGCAGCGAAAGCCCTGCGGTGATCGCAGTCGACCCACGCCTACGCCGCTGGCTCGGGGTCGCCATGAGCGAGACGCTCAGCCAAGCTAAAGCCTTGACGATCACCGTCGGCGAAGAATCGACGCCCGCTCGCGCCGTGGTCGGACTTTGCCTCGAGTTCCCCGATGCCGATTCGGCCGTGGCGGTGCGCTTCGAGGTCGAAGCACTCTACCTCCGGCTCGCCGCGCAACCGCGCTAAGCTCAGGCCTTCTCGAGGGTACCGTCTGCCTTGAGGCGGCGGTAATAGCACCCCGAACGGGCCTTGCCGTTTTCCTTGGTGTGGCAGGCGCCTTGGCCAGCCGGACGCACCTTGTAGAGAATCGAGTTCTGCTCGCAGTTCACCCGGACCTCGAGGAGCTCCAGGAAGTCCCCCGAAGTCAGGCCTTTGATCCAAAGCTCGTTGCGGGAAGTGCTCCAGAAAGTGGCCTTCTTTTCCTTCAGGGCCGTCTGGAGGGCGAGCTCGTTGACGTAGCCCAAGATGAGGACTTCGCCGGTCTGGGCGTCCTGCGCCACGGCAGGGATGACGTCCGCCGCCCCGGAGGCGATTTTACGGAGCTTTTTGAAGTCCAAGCGGAGGGCGAGGCCTTCTTCGAGTTCTTTGTCGGACATCACTCTATCTGGCACGGACGGCCCCCCGCATTCAAGGCTGGAAACAGGGCCCCATTCTGCCTTACGGATACGGACCATGTCGCTCAATAATACCAACGACCTTTCCCGCGCCGCCACCGAAGCCCGTGGCCTTGCCATGGATGCCGTGGCCGCTTGCCACTCGGGCCACCTCGGTCTCCCGCTGGGTGCCGCCGAAATCGGCGCCGTCCTCTACGGCAACTTCCTCCGCCACGACCCCGCCGCCCCGCAGTGGATCAACCGCGACCGCTTCGTGCTCTCCGCCGGCCACGGTTCGATGTTCATCTACAGCTGGCTGCACCTCGCCGGCTTCGACCTGCCGCTCCAGGAAGTGAAGAACTTCCGTAAGCTCCACTCCAAGACCCCGGGTCACCCCGAGTTCGGCGAGACCGTCGGCGTCGAAGCCACCACTGGCCCGCTCGGCCAAGGCACCGGCAACATCGTCGGCATGGCCGTGGCCGCCAAGATGGCCGCCGCGCACTTCAACACCGCCGAGCACAAGATCTTTGATCACATCGTGGTCGGCCTCGCCGGCGACGGTTGCCTCCAAGAAGGCATCTCGCAGGAAGCTGCCTCCTTCGCCGGCCGCTTCGGCCTCGATAACCTCATCATGCTCTACGACTCCAATGACGTCACCCTCGACGCCATGGCCTCCAAGACGCAGAACGAGGACACCGCCAAGCGCTTCGAAGCCGCCAACTGGGAAGTCTTCACGGTCAAGCAGGGCAACGAACTTGCCCCGATCGCCGAAGCCCTCGACCAGGCCCGCGCCAGCAAGAACGGCCAGCCGAAGCTGATCATCTGCAAGACCGTCATCGGCAAGGGCATCGCCGAAGTCCAAGGCACCTCCAAGGGCCACGGCGAAGCCGGCGTGAAGTTCGTCGACGCCTCCCGCAAGGCCCTCGGCCTCCCGGACGAGAAGTTCTTCGTCTCCCCCGAGACCCGCGCCTATTTCAACGCCCGCAAGGCCCAGCAGGCCGCCGCCCACGCCGCTTGGCAACAG
Source organism: Verrucomicrobiota bacterium (assembly GCA_041180425.1). Classification (GTDB taxonomy): domain Bacteria; phylum Verrucomicrobiota; class Verrucomicrobiia; order Opitutales; family UBA953; genus UBA953. Next base: position 969 of record JBEGRN010000310.1, on the reverse strand, counting down.
ACCTTCGCCGCTGAGAAGGCTGCCCTCCTCGCCAAGGCCCAAAAGGGCGACCACGGCGACGTGCAGTCCCTCCTCGCCGCCATCCCTGAGTTCGGCAAGAACGCCCTCGCGACCCGCGTCTCGGGCGAGGCCTGCATCAACGCCGTCGCCAAGGCTTCGCCGCTCGTGCTCTCGGGCTCAGCTGACCTCCACGGCTCCACCAAGAACTACATCAAGGACGTCGGTGACTTCGACGTCGCGACGCCGGGTGGCCGCAACCTCTACTTCGGCATCCGCGAGCACGTCATGGGCGCGATCCTCAACGGCATCGCCTACCACGGCGTCTTCAAGGGCTCGGGCGCGACATTCCTGACGTTCTCCGATTACCTCCGTCCGTCCATCCGCGTGGCGGCCCTCGCCAAGCTCCAGGCGTTCTACATCTTCACGCACGACTCCGTCGGCGTCGGCGAGGACGGCCCGACCCACCAGCCGGTGGAAACGGTCAGCGCCCTCCGCTGCATCCCGAACCTCGACGTGGTCCGCCCGGGCGACGCCGAAGAAACCGCCGCGGCCTTCGCCCATGCGGTCGCCCGCAAGGACGGCCCGGTGGCCCTCATCCTCTCCCGCCAGAACGTGCCGTCGCTCGACGCCATCCCGGTCGCCACGCGCCGCCAAGGCACGCTCAAGGGCGCCTACGTCCTGCGCAAGGAAACCGCCCCGCTCACGCACATCATCATCGGCACCGGCAGCGAACTCTCGCTGGCCCTCGCCGCCGGTGAAGAGCTCGGCGCCGGCGTCCGCGTCGTCTCGATGCCTTCCATGGAGGTCTTCGCGCGCCAGCCGAAGTCCTATCAGGAGGAAGTCCTGCCCGCCGCCTGCACCAAGCGCGTCAGCATCGAAGCGGGCGTGACGATCTCCTGGGGCCGCTACGTCGGCACCGCCGGCAAGGCCATCGGCACCGACACCTTCGGCCTCTCCGCCCCGGGCGAC
>JBEGRN010000309.1:0-3295 GCA_041180425.1 Verrucomicrobiota bacterium | reverse complement strand
CCGCCTGCGGCGTGTCGAGCAACTTGGCCTGCGCGTTGTAGTCGGCCCACTGCTGCTGCCAATTGGCGCGGCAGCGGCTGACCCATTCCTGTTCGACGCGCTGGAGGAAGGCTTCGGCGCCGACGTCCAAGAGGTCGCGTGCCGGTGGGCCAAAGGCTTGGCCAGGTTCCGCCGGCGCAGGTTGTCCGATGGCTTTCAGTCGGTCGCTGAGCTCCGGGTGGGTAGAGCCCGGCAAGGTCAGATGGAGGAGGGCCGCGTTATAGGCTAAACGCAGCTTGGCCGGGAAGTCCGGTTCTTTCGCCCGTTCGAGCTCAATTTTCCGGGGGCCGCCGGGTGGAGTGGGGTGGCGGAGGATGAACCCGTGCAGGTTCTCCCAGAAGTCCTCGTAGGCCAAATCGTACGCGTGAATCCGCGCGAGGCATCGCGCCGTCGCCGGGCCGTCGATCCCTGCGGAAGCGCGGTCGGATTCCCGTTCGATGGCGCGGATGAGGCAGCAGAGGCGCAGCTCCAGTTGCTCGGCCTCGGCGAGTAGCTCCGGTTTGTTCTCCGACTCGGCGCGCCCTCGCAGCTTCTTGATCGTCGTGATCAGCGCAGAGCGGAGCGCGCTTCGGTGGGCTTGGTGCCGCAGTTCGTGCACGACGAGTGTCCGCAGTTCTTCTTGGTCGAGCGTCAGGAGATGCCGGAGGCCGAGCCGTAATTCGGTGATGCCTCCTTTGAACAGGTCGCGTTGCGAACGATAGGTGTCGACGTGCGCCATCGACGACGTCTGGGCGAGGTACACACGTCGGGGCATGGGTAGGCCAGTGAGGCGTGAAGCCTCTTGGACGAGGGCGAACAGGCGCGGGCAATTGCGTTCGTTGACCTCGTAGGTGCGGTCAGTGTTCGAAGGGTAGGACGGGAAGAGGCCCGAGGCCTGGAGGGAGACGGCGTGGAGGAGCAGGCAGCTGGTAGCGGCCAAGAAGGGGGTGCTGGCCATGTAGGCCTCAGTGCTTGTAAGTAACTCGATGCCTTGGGTGGCGATAGCTCCGATGGGTAGGAGCGCGAAATGCTTAGCGGGTACGTCGGCGAGGTCGAACCTAGCCAGGAGTTTCCGCAGGCCTTTGGGTTCAGCCTCCCTTTCGACCCGCCGAGAGGTCGCGAGCACCATGGCCGGCGCGATGAGGGCCAGTATGGCTCCGATGGTTGCCCAGCCATGACCATGATGGCCTAAATCGCTAAGGATGCTGTAGAGCCAGCCACACAGCCCGAGGATCGCAATAGCCAGCCACTCCACGCCGAAATGCAGACGGATGAGCATCAGCCAGGAAGTGTAGCGGAAGTCGGCAGCGTTCTTTGCCAAGGAGGCTTCGAGCTGCTCCATGGCTGCGAGTTTCTCCCGTAGGCCAGGCTTGGTGAGAGGGAGGGATTCTCCGATGCTAGGGCTGGTCGCACCTCGCAGAACATCGGAGCCACGGGTGCGACGCTCGTTGAGCCTGGAAAGGGCAAATACGACTACGATGAGGTGAATAATAAACATGCCGTGCTATTACGACCGTATGGGGGTACCCCTTCTTTTTGCCTCGTGGTACTTTCGGGGCAATCTTTCTCGCTTCCCATAGAGCGTAGGTGTCCCTCTCGCCCGTCCTCCGTAAGCCCGAAGTGCTCTCGCCCGCCGGGGAGTGGGATTGCGCCAAGGCCGCCGTCGAGAACGGCGCCGATGCCATCTTCTTCGGGGTGGGCCGCTTCAATGCCCGCGTCCGGGCCCATAATTTCGAGGAGGCCGACCTGCCCAGCCTCATGGCCTACCTCCACGGCCGCGGGGTAAAGGGCTACGTGACCTTCAATACGCTCATCTTCCCGGAGGAACTGGCCGAGGCCACCCGGGTGCTGCGCACGATCATCGCTTCCGGCGTCGACGCCGCCATCGTCCAAGACGCCGGCATCTGCCGCTTGATCCGCCGGATCTCGCCGGACTTCCCCATCCATGCCTCGACGCAGATGACGGTCACGAGCGCGGCGGGCGTGGACTACGCCAAGGAACTGGGCGCATCGCTGGCCGTGCTCGGCCGCGAGGTGTCCATCCCCGAGATGCAGAAGCTCCAGGCCGAGCAAGGCGCCCAAGGCGCACCGCTCGACCTCGAGGTCTTCGTGCACGGGGCGCTCTGCGTCGCGTACTCCGGCCAATGCCTGACCAACGTTCCGCCAACCGCGGCGAATGCGCCCAGGCCTGCCGCTTGCCCTACGAACTCGTCGTCGACGGGGTGGTGCGTGACCTCGGCGATAAGGCCTACCTACTGTCGCCGCAGGACTTGGCAGGCATCGAAGTGGTGCCGGACCTGATCCGGGCCGGGGTGAAGTCGCTCAAGATCGAGGGGCGTCTCAAGTCGCCCGAATACGTCGCCGCCATCACCAAGGCTTATCGCCGTGCGGTGGATGCGGCGTGGGAAGCTTTCCAAAAGGGCGGCAACGCCGACCAAGCCGCCCAGCAGGTGCGCCGTGAGGAGGACTACGCGATGCAGATGACTTTCTCGCGCGGCCTCCATACGGGTTGGTTGCGTGGCATCGATAACCAGCGACTCGTGCACGCCCGTTTCGGCAAGAAGCGCGGGGCCTTGCTCGGCACGGTCGTCGACGTCGCCAGCAATGGCGTCACGATGCGGCTCGAAGGTCCGCTGAAGCCCGGCGACGGCGTGGTCTTCGACCAAGGCAAGCCAGCCGAACGCGAGCAGGGCGGTTTCGTCCATGGGCTCGAGCCGGCCCGCGGCGGCTTGACCTTCGTGCGCTTCGGCCGAGCCGACGTGGATTGGTCGCAGGTCGCGCCTGGCGCCTTGCTCTGGAAGACCAAGGACCAAGAGCTCGACAAGCGCCTGCATGATTCCTGGGATCGCGAGCGGCCTAACTACCGGCGGCCTATCTCGGTCAAGGTGATTGGCCGCCTCGGCCAGCCATTGCGCGTCGAGTTCAACGACGGGGAAGGGCACGTCGTCGCCGCGGATTCCGCGATGCCTTGCGCCCAAGCGGAGAAGCGGCCCTTGGACGTCGCCACCCTGCGCGATCAACTCGGCCGCCTCGGCGACACGGGCTATGAAGTCGGAGCTGTGCAGGCCGACCTCGAAGGCGCCTTGATCGTCCCCGTCAGTGAGCTCAACCGCCTCCGCCGCGAGCTCTCCGAGCGACTCACCGAACTCCGTCAGGAGCCGCCGGGCTGGACCCTGCTCCCGCAGGACGACGCTGCTTGGCAGGTTCCGGTCGAGCCGGTACCGGCGACCTTGCCGAAGCCCGAGATCGTCACGGTCATCCGCGAGCCCGAGCAGCT
>JBEGRN010000308.1:0-3195 GCA_041180425.1 Verrucomicrobiota bacterium | reverse complement strand
CCCACTTGGTAGGAAAACACCCTTCCCTCCGCAACGCCGGATTGGCTTTTACAGATTATATAATCGGCCTAGCGTGCGGGGATGCTCCGTCGCCTCGCCACCCTCCTGGCCCTCCTGCTCGCCAGCCTGCTCAGCGCTGCCCCTACCAAGGAACAGCAACGGGCCCTCGACGGCTCATACGCCGGCATCCTCAAGGCTGGGGAACGGCTGGCCGCGCGCGACCTCGCCCGCTACGCGCTGGAAGCGACCGCCGCCGGCGAAAGCCCCGCGAAGGTCGCGCAAGCGTTGACGACGCTCCGCTCGCAACAGGAACTAAGGAAGGAGAACCCGAACTTCGGCAACTTCCGCTGGTACCGCGGCCAGCCGGAGGTGAAGGACAAGAACGCCGTGCAGTTCGTCTGCCAAAACCTCCTGGTGCTCGGACTCGCCCACGGGGACAAGCTCGACTCCGCCAACGCCGCCGCCCTCAAGACGCTCCTGACGGACGCCGCCCAAGGCAGCCTGCAGCAACGCGTCCGCCCAGACTATACGAACATCTTCCTGATGAAGGCCTGCAACCTGGTCCTGCTCGGGCAATACCTCGGCGACGAGAAGCTGACGGCACAAGGCCGCGCCAACCTCCAGGAGTTCCTGACCTACACGCGCACGAACGGGATCACGGAATACAACAGCACGACCTACACCGGCATCGACATGGACTGCGCCATCCAACTGGTGAAGCTGGCCCGCGACCCGAAGGACCAGGAGACGGGCCGGACGCTGCTGCGACTGTTCTGGACAGAGGTGGCGGTGAACTGGTTCGAGCCCTGCCAACGCTTGGGCGGCGCCCATAGCCGCGACTACAACTTCCTCCAAGGCATCGGCGCGACCGACAACCAGCTCGCGGCCAATGGTTGGATCCCGCCGATGAAGCCCGAGGCCCTCGGCGCCGAGGCCGCGTCGCGCACCTGGCTGGCCCCGAAGGAGTGGACGGAGGGTCTCCGTGCACTCCTACCGCGCGAAATCATCCAGCGTTGGGGTCCCGGCCCCGGCATGACGGCGACGCATTGGGTGACGAAGGACTTCTCCATCGGCACCGGCGGCACGAGCAAGGCCTACGACGATAAGGCGTTCGCCGTGCAGTTCCCCGGCGACCGTCGTTCGACGATGGTCTATTTCACGATGGAGTCCCGCAACGACCCCTACGGCGTCAACAAGGAGCCCGACAGCAACGGCCATAACAAGGCCCTCCACCTCCGCCCTGCCCTCGTCACGGTGCAGAACCAGGGGCTCCTCGCCGCCGACGACACGGAAAAGCCCAAGCACCTCCGTCCGGTGCCCGAACTGAAGGGCCTCTGGTCGCACGTGGTCTTCCCATCCGACGCCAAGGTCTGCGACCGCGAAGGCCGCGAAGTAGCCCCCGGCACCTTGGCCGCCCCAGGCCTCGTCTTCCTTCGCAAGGGCCCCGTGACGTTGGCCTTCCAATTGATCGCCGGACAGCCCACCGCGGATGGACAGACCTCTGCACCGGCCATCGCTTATGTGCGCGACGGCGACAAGCAACAGGCGGCCCGCTTCACGGTCGAACACGGCGTGGGGCCGCACCCAGGCAAGGGAGTCTTCGCGTTCAGCGCGGAAATCACGCTCACCCCCGACGACGCCGCCTTCCGCAAGTTCGCCCAAGCTTGGCCCGGCAAACAGTCCTTCACGCGCAAAGGGGACGTGGCCACGCTCTCCGGCTGCGGGCTCTCCGCGACGCTCGACCTGGCCAAGAACAAGATTCTGAAGACGGAAGGGGCCGCCGTACTCGCCCCGAACCAACCGATCAGCGTGAACGGCCAAGACATCTGGACGCCCCTGCTGACGGGCACGGAGAAATAATCCGCTTATTTACCGGCCGGCGCCGGCAAAGCCTGCCGGATGGCCGCCGCGACCTGCCCGCCGAGGAAGTCATACCCCTCGGCCGTGAAATGGACGTCATTCGGGTTCTGCAGTTTGGCGAGCTGCGGAGTGATCGCCGCAAAGAGGTCGTCCACGGGAATCTGTCGCCGCTGCATGATGGCCAACGCCACCGCGTTGCGCTCGACGATCGAGGCCGCGGTCTGCTTCTGCGCCGGCACATCCGGAATCGGCGTCGTCGTCGCCCAGATGACCTTGGCCCCCGTCTTCTGGAGGCGCTCGGCGATCTGCTCGAGGCGGGCTGAGTAGTCCTTGAGCGGCGTGCCGCGGTCGTGGATGCCGAAGTTGAAATGGATGAGGTCCCACTTCCCGTCGCCCAACCAGACATCGAGGTTCTTCAGGCCTGAGGCCGTCGGGCCGCAATTGGCGGGCGCACGATGGACGTTGGCGACCCCGACCAACGCCTTTCGGGTGGGCAAGGTGTAGCCGCGCGAGACGGAATCGCCGATCAGGAGCACCCGCGGGAGCTTCGGGTCGTCGTGCACGAAATCCCAAGCCGTCGACCGGCCCGCGAGCTTGTCGCGCTTATGCGCCGGCAAGTAGAAGCCATTGCCGAGGTTTTCCTGCAAGACCTTCTCCCATGCCTGTTCTTCAGGTGAAAGCTTGGCGACCAAGGCGAAATACTTCGTGTCGATGGCCGCGTCTTGCGCCGCCTTCTTCGCGGCCGTCTCCTTGGCGGCGGCTTCAGCGGCGTTGGTGGGCTCCAGTTTCGCGGGTTCCGCGGCGGCTAGGCACAGGGCGCAGAGCAGGCTAAGAGACAACAGGGGCGACATACCCGCCATCTTGCCGAATCGTCCGAGACGGCAAGCCAACTAGCCCAGCACCGCATCCAACGCCTGACTTAACAGCCGCAGGCGCAGCCCATGGGTACGCTCTGCCGCCGAAGGTGAGGCCGCCTGGAGTTTAGCCACGCCGTCAGGGCCATTGGCGGCCACGACGAAGTCTGCGTCTTCGCCCCATCGACTTCGGGGTGGAACTGGAGGCCGATGCTTCGCCCGAGCCGGAACATCTGGACCGGACAGGCGGCCGTCGAGGCCAGCAAGACGGCACCGGTCGGCAAGGCGCAGGCATCCCCATGCCAATGGAGCACCTCCATCTGGGTCGGCAAACCGCGGACGCACGCATCGGCCTCCGCGTGCACCTGTAGGCTACCCCAACCGACTTCCCGGACGCGTTGTCCGGAGGCGTCGCGCATCGGAGCGACCACAGCGCCCGCGGCATGGGCGATGAGCTGACAGCCGAGGCAGATGCCCAGGT
>JBEGRN010000307.1:0-3454 GCA_041180425.1 Verrucomicrobiota bacterium | reverse complement strand
CAGCTGAGGTGCGGCGGCAGTGCCGCGGTTCGCAATCTGGATCCAGTCACCCACCTGCAGCACGGCGTTGGTGATGTGTGACGCGCTGCCGTGAACATCTCCGGGCTGCATTACATACCCGGCCTGGCCAGTCCACACCCAGTAGTGACCGACCTTGGCGAGGTTGGCGGCGAGGCTGGCCGGGTCCGTCAACGCCAGATCAGGCAGGTCGGTCAGGTGCGCTGCACCAATCACCGTGCCGCCGTCCTGTTGCACCGTGCCTTCGAACAGGCTGAGCGATGCAATCGCCGCCTGCATCGTGTCAGTGCTGAACAGCGTGACCCAGCTGCTGCCGTTGTAGACCTTGATCGCTTCGTGGTTGTTCTCGGTGACGAACTCCAGGTCGCCCGACTGCATCCCGTAGGGCTGGTCGCCCTCAGCCATCGTGGGCTTGATCCAGTCCTTGATGTTGACGATGCGGTAGCCGCCCATCGGGGCTGCTCCGCCCAGGCGCGTCACCGTGAAGGTGATGTTGCCCAGCAAACCGGGGAATGCCAGCGAACTGCCGAGCACCGTTTCCTTGTCGCCGATCGCGTAGCCCGTGCCCGGAGTGGTCAGCGTGGCGGTGATAACGCCAGATGCTTGCGCGGTCAGATCGGCAATAGCGCCTACGCCGTTTCCAGATAGCGCCATGGGGCGCCCAATATCCTGCGTGCCGACCAGCGCGGTGATGGTGGCAGCGTCTGCAGGGTTGTCACTTTCAACCGTCAGCGTGGCAATCGGGCCGGTGTGGCCGATGCTGTCGTCAAAGGCGTAAAGACGATCGATACGGTTGCCCGCCAGATCGAACTTCACGAAATACAGCTGACCGTCCAACGGCCTGCGCGTTGGATCCGGGTCCTGAACGCTCGGCAGGTTGCTCAGACGGGCAACAAAATGCACGCCACTCTGAGACTGCAGCGTGCGCAAGTTGACCGCATCGTCTGCTGCAACGGGGTCGGCAATCTTCATCACCCGCTGCCCGTCCGCGTTCAAACCGCCGCGAACGTGGAAAGGCTGCAGAGACATAGCTAAGAGGGCAGCCGAGCCACTTCGCCCCGACGCTGCCCCCTAAGTCTATGAATGACTCAGAGCAGTAACACTCGGCCCCGCAACGTGGTCAAGGCAAGGTTGCTGCTGATGGCAAGCTGCAGACCGCCGGTCGCTGTCACGCTCGGCGTAAAGGTCAGCACCGGTGGTGCTACGCCCATCTGCACCTCATACACCGACGAATAGCCGGTGTCGGTGCCATTGCCTTTGCTGACGGCGACCTCAACGAACAGCGTGCCCTGGGCGGCCTGCGCCCACAGATCCACCACCATCGCGTCGCCCTGCAGATCCACCGCCACGGTCTGCGGGGTGTTGGCCGGTACGGCAACGTCGTTCTGCAGGATCGGCTGCAGGTTGCCGTTACCGCCACCGCTGCCAGCAGCGATGCCCATCGAGGGGGCACCCATGCCGAAGAAGCGGCCACCTTTGCCGGGGCCGCCGCTGAAGCTGCGGATCTGGGCGTCGAGGTTGTTCTGGCGGCCGGCGAGGAGGTCTTGGCCGCCGCCCCAGCCGATGCCGCTCTTGGGGCCGTAGATGCGCCAGTTGCTGTGGTCGATGGCGTAGTCGCCGGCTTCGCCGGGGCGGCCGGGGGCGCCTTGGGGACCCTCGGGGCCGACCACCTTGCCGGCGTTGATTACATCGCCGGTGCTCAGCATCAGGGCGAGCGAGCCGTCCTTCAGCACCTGGGCGAAGTCCACCGACACGCCGTTGCGGCCGTCGTTGCCGTTCATTCCGTCGCGGCCATCGCGGCCGTCAGCTCCGGGGCTGCCCATCTCACCCGCCTCGCCGCGTGGGCCGGTGTCTCCCTTGGGTCCCATCGGGCCGACGACGCCGGGCGGCAGGGTGATGCGGTAGATGCGGTCGTCGGTGGTGACGATCGTGAAGCCCTCGGGGTCGACTTGGCGGATGTCGCGGATTCCGCCGCCCTGCACTTGCTGGAGGTCAGCCATCGGTGGATGTCTCGGGTGAAGAGGGCTCAGTTAGCGGTTTTCGCGGCCGTCCCAGGCGCTTTTCCGTTGGAGGGGGCGTTTGTGGGGGTGTTGGGGCCTTTTTGTCCCATGGGCCCGGCGTCCAACATGCCATTGAGGAGTTCCTTCTTGCGGTCGGCTTTGAGCTTCTTGATTTCGGCCAGTTCGGCCTCCAAATCCACTGTATCGGGCAGGATTTCGCCGGATTTCAGGATTTCGAGGAAGGTGCGGTCCGTTAGGGCGCCGCGATCGTTCAAATCGCCGATCACGGCGATGTCCTGGCCCAGGAGGCGGTAGAAATCGAAGTCCCGTTCCAGGGAGATTGTTGGGGCGGGGCGGTTGAGGTAGGCGGCGGCGAGGTCGAAGGCTTCCTGGAGGGCGGATTCGACCTCCATGGAGATGATGGCGAGGACAGAGTTGGCCTGGGCTTGGTCGATGCGCTTGGCGTCGGCGGATTCGGCGACGAACTTTTGGCCGAGGAGCTTTGTGACGCCCAAAGTGGACATCTGTTGTTCCAGTTGGCTGAGTTCTTCTTGTTGGGCGGAGAAGCTGCTGGAGTCAGCGGTGACGTAGTACGCCTTGTTGCCGGGTGTCATCGACATGGCGTAGTTCACGCCGACGGAGGTCTCGCTGATGTCGTCGTCCCAGCCCTCAAGGATGAGGGTGGGCATGGCGGCGATGTGGAGGGCGTGGATGAGGTCGGCTTGGCGTTGGTAGTGGGTGACGTTGATGCTGGCGATGTCGAGTAAGGGGGGTTTGCTGGTGAGCATCCCGGTGCGGTTGGTGTAGATCGGGACGATCGGGAGGCGCTCCAGGCTGTAGGTGCCGGATTCGACGAGGCCGTCTTTGTTGTATAGCTCGTAGCGGCCGGGGTAGATGACGCGGATGCGCTCCTCTTGTTTGGTGCTGAAGCGGCCGTCGGGGATGGAATGGATCTCGTAGAGGCGGATTTGGGTGAGCGCGCTGCCGGGGAGGGTCGTTTCTTGGCGCCAGCCCCAGATTTGGTCGGCGTCGATGTGGATGAAGTAGGGGCGACGACCCGCGTTTAGCTCGTCTGCGAGGGTAATGATGCCTTCGGCGGGTGGGAAGTCGACCAGGATGGCGCTGTGGCCGTAGGTCAGGCCGCTGGTGAGCAGGCGGCGGGCGTATTCGTTGATCGAGCTGCCTAGACCGTCGACGTTCGAGGCAAAATCCTTCCAGAAATCGTCGCCTTTGATGGTGATGGGGCGGCGCAGCACCATTCCAGCCGCGTTTTCGATCAGGCGGAGCGTGTAGGGGCTAAGCAGGCTGCGGGAGACCCGTTTTTGGTACGCGTCGGCGTCTTCGCGGGGCTCTTGGGCGAGGAAAAACTGCGCTTGCGACTGGATGTACGCGGTTCCGTTCGTGACCGCCATCATCAAGGCCCAGTCGGGCATCAT
>JBEGRN010000306.1:0-3453 GCA_041180425.1 Verrucomicrobiota bacterium | reverse complement strand
GCGGGCGGCGTTGTCCGGGTTGACGGCGTTGAGGTCCTTCTTCTTCAGCTCGACGATCTCGAGGAGCTGCTTCTTGGTGACCTTGCCGACCTTGTCGCGGTTCGGCACCTTGGAGCCGGACTCGATCTTCGCGGCCTTCTTGAGGAGGACGGAAGCGGGCGGGGACTTCAGGACGAAGGTGAAGGACTTGTCCTGGTAGACGGAGATGATGACCGGGAGGATCATGCCGGCCTGGTCCTTGGTCTTGGCGTTGAACTCTTTGCAGAACGCCATGATGTTGACGCCCTTCGCGCCGAGCGCGGGGCCGACGGGGGGAGCGGGATTAGCGGCGCCCGCGGGGAGCTGGAGCCTGATTTCGCCGACGACTTTCTTGGCCATGGTGGTGTAGTTTGGAAGTTAGGGTGAAAAGGGATCAGTCGCGGTCGTCGCGTTCGACCTGCCAGAACTGGAGCTCGACGGGGGTGGACCGGCCGAAGATGTCGACGGACACCTGGAGCATGCCGCGGTCGGGTTCGATCTTGTCGATGTTGCCGGCCAGGTTGGCGAAGGGGCCGTCGGTGATCTTGACGCGCTCGCCGAGGTTGTACTCGATCTTGGGGACGACCTTGTCGGCGGCGTCGGCCATCTGCTGCTGGATGGTGCGGATCTCGTCGGCGCGCAGCGGGACGGGGGTCTGGCCGCCGATGAGGCCGATGACGCCGTCGATGCCGCGCAGGAGGTTCCAGGGCGCCTCGAGGAGGTTGGCGTCCTCGTCGAAGAGGCGGGCCCGGACGAAGAGGTACGAGGGGTACAGCTTCATCTCGCTCTCGCGCTTCTTGCCGTTGCGGAACTCCTTGACGGTCTTCACCGGCATGAGGATCTCGGCGATGAAGTCGCCCATCTCCTCGTCCTTGATGGCTTTCTCGAGGAGACGCTTGGCCTTGCTCTCGTTGTTGGAGAGGGTCTGGAGCGTATACCAGCGGTAATCGGAAGGGGCGTTGGACATGGGGGGCTCAGCGGACCAGATGGGTCGCGAACTGGACGAAATTGGAGAGCGAGAAATCGCAGAGGAAAACGACGGCGCCCAGGAGGGCGACGACGACGATCACGACCAACGTGGAGTCGGCCAGTTCCTTGAGCGTCGGCCACGACGCCTTCACGAAGACCTCGGTGATGGTCTCGTTCCAGAATTGGCGCAGGCGTCCGAGGAAGCTGAACATGTGGTGGTGGTGATCGAGGGTGAAGGTGGCAGGACGGGTGGGAGTCGAACCCACAACCAACGGTTTTGGAGACCGCTACTCTGCCAATTGAGCTACCGTCCTGTGTGTTGGTTTTTAAAGAGACCGATGCCGGGCCCCTTTTTCGGGGGCCGCGGCATCGTGAATCAGGCCTTTCGGCTCGGAATCACTTGGTGATCTCGAGGATTTGGCCGGCGCCGATGGTCTTGCCACCTTCGCGGAGGGCGAAGCGCTGGCCCTTCTCCATCGCGACGGGCTTCTGCAGCTCGATCGTGATCGTGACGTTGTCGCCGGGCATCACCATCTCGACGCCTTCCGTGATGATGACGAAGGACGTGTGGCGACCACCTTCGTCGGCCTTCAGCACGTAGATCTGCGCCTTGGCGACGGTGTGGGGCTTGATGCTGCCCGGCTTGGCGAGGACCTGGCCTCGTTCGATCTGGTTCTTTTCGATGCCGCGGACGAGGAGGCCGACGTTGTCGCCCGCCTGGCCCTGGTCGAGCTCCTTGCGGAACATCTCGACGCCGGTGACGGTGGTCTTGAGGGTGTCGCGGAGACCGACGATCTCGATTTCCTCGCCGACCTTGATCACGCCGCGCTCGATGCGACCCGTGGCGACGGTGCCGCGACCGGTGATGGAGAAGACGTCCTCGACGGACATCATGAAGGGCTTGTCGGTCTCGCGCTTCGGCTCGGGGATCTCGGCGTCGAGGGCGTCGAGGAGGTTCTGGATGGCCTGCTCGCCTTCGGGCTTGGCTTCGAGGGCGGCGGTGGCGGAACCACGGACGATCTTGGCGTTGTCGCCGTCGTACTGGTACTTGTTCAGGAGGTCGCGGACTTCCATCTCGACGAGGTCGATCAGGTCGGGCTCGGAAAGGTCGACCTTGTTGAGCCAGACGACGATCTTCGGCACGCCGACCTGGCGGGCGAGGAGGATGTGCTCCTTGGTCTGGGGCATGACGCCGTCGGCGGCGGAGACGACGAGGATCGCGCCGTCCATCTGGGCGGCGCCGGTGATCATGTTCTTGACGAAGTCGGCGTGGCCCGGGCAGTCGACGTGGGCGTAGTGACGGTTGACGGACTCGTACTCGACGTGCGAGGCGGCGATGGTCACGGTCTTGGTAGCGTCACGGACGGTACCACCCTTGGTGATTTCGGCGTAGGACTTGGTCTCGGCCAGGCCTTTGCGGGCCTGGACGGCGACGATGGCCGCGGTGGTGGTCGATTTGCCATGGTCAATGTGACCGATGGTACCGACGTTGACGTGAGGCTTGGTGCGATTGAACTTCTCTTTGGCCATGGTTTTTGGTGGTGAGGAGGTGGTTGGGTTTGGTGTGTGGAAAGTGGTGGAGCCCCCGACTGGATTTGAACCAGCGACCTCGTCCTTACCAAGGACGCGCTCTGCCAACTGAGCTACAGGGGCGAACCGTCGACGTACTGAAGACGCGAAGGGAAGGGTTTGAATGACCATCGAAAACCCCACCGTCAAGCGGATTTTTGCAAGGGTTTTACACCCCTTCTGGGGCCGCCTAGGGGCCAACGATCAGGCGATACGCCCCCGGGGGGAGCTGCCCCGCCCAATCGATGGCAACCGCCCATCGCCGGATCGCCTCATCGAGCGACTTTGAGCCTGAAAGTCTCACTTCGCTGCCTAAGGGGGCCTTCCCAAACGAATCAACGCTCAGGATTACCTCATATATGGAATTAAATGGGGCATTTTTTAATATTAAATCATCTTTTAGTCCATTTTTATCAATAAAATGGGTGATATTCCCACTTAAAATAGGTTTAGACCCCCCACCCACTGCATAAACCTCAAAAAAAGCGGTGCGCGGGGGGAGGACTTCCGCGGTTATCGCCCGCGTCCCGAAAGAGGTGAAGGGTTCGGCCTCCGCCAGGGGGATGGCCTTGGCTGGCGTCGGCACCTCCCGGCGTGGCACCTGCAGGGTGGAATCCTTGCCGAGAGGCCGAGCGGGATCGAACTGCAGGACGGGGGAGGACTTGGCAAAGGGGGCGTCTTCGGGCTGGCCGACCTCGGAGCGCCCTGCCCCGCCCAAGGCCGATTTGGCCGGGAAGTAGACGGCCGAGGTGTCGAGCAAGACCACGCTTTCGGTACGAGGGTCGCCGGGGGCGACCAAGCGGACCCCGTTGACGAGGGGTTGCGCCGGAGGGTTGCCGCCAGCCCCGGGCTTGAAGACGAGCAAGGTAAGCAGGAAAAGACCGAACCCGCAAAGCA
>JBEGRN010000305.1:0-2722 GCA_041180425.1 Verrucomicrobiota bacterium | reverse complement strand
TGCGACGTCCCTCCGCCGCCTGACGACCGCCTAAACGGTCGCGGTCGCTAGACCGCTTGACGAGACCCCCTTGGGCAACCTTGGGGGTCTTTTGTTTTTACCCCCTGCCAAGGTTAGACCGCTATGGACCTTTATCCGACCTTCCTCGCCGACGCCAAGGAGATGCTCAACGAGTTCGGCATCCCGATGACCTGCCCGACCGGGGAAACCTTCACCGTCATGGCCTCGGATGCCCAACTGACCCAGACCCTCGACGCGGGCGGGTTCGTGAACCAGACCTCCTTCACCCTCAAGGTCGCCGCCACGACCTCCGCGTGGACCACCGCAGACGGCCTCGTAGGAGGCTCTACAGGCTCTTTGACGGGTGGGGTAGCCATCACCCCCTTAACCATCGGTAAAAAGGTCACAGCGGCCAACCTAGGCCTACGCATCGTGGGTTCCCAATACAAGCCCGGGTCGGCTTGGGTCATCCTAACCGTCCATACGGACACCCAGTAAGTGTCGACCGAGGTCCGAGTCGTCGTCAACAAGGCGTCCTTTGACCGCTTCCAGTTCGCCCTAAACGAGTTTAGGATGGCGACTGGGATCACCATGCGGGACTCTTTCATCCGCGAGGCCGGGTTCTGCTGCTATGAGTTCATGCGCTACAGCCCCCCGATGCCCAAGAGCGGAGGCAAAGGGCTGACCAGCACGGCCAAGAAGTGGGGCGAGTTCGCCACGGCCATCGACATTCTTTCCCTGTTCCGCCCCAAGGATGACCCGGGCGTGGCCTTCCAGAAGATGGGCGAAGCCGTGACCAAGGGCGACATCGGCTCATTCGTCAAATGGCAGGGTATCGCCAAGGGGAGCATGAGGGTGGCCGCCGTGGTCGGTGGCGTGAACATCTACCGCAAGCAGGAAGGCCGCGACCCTCGTGGCATCTTCCAGAAGATCCTCCTTGGCTCAAATCCTCAGAAGGACTTCCAAGCCTTCAAGAACCGCTTCGGCGCTGGCTTTGATACCAAGCCCGATGTGGCCGTAACCAACGACCTCGCGGGCATCCACCGCAAGGCCAAGAAGCAGTACCAAGGCCGCATCGTCAAGCACGGCGGTCCTGGGCTGAACGGATACAAGTACGCCGTCGACCTCGCCAAGCTGAAGACCTACGTCAAACTCCAGCAGCGCAACGTCGGCTACCTCAAGGCCGGCTGGGCGAACACGCTCCTGGCGTTGCCCAAGCCCACGGACTACGGTCCCGACGTGCAGTACGCATCTACCGCCAAGGTCCCCGCGTGGATCATGCGCAACCAAGGCTCCCGCGGATACGCGAACTTCTCGGGCAACCAGAAGGACGGAAACTTCAATCTTACCATCGGCAACCAAGTAGGCGACAACGATGGCGTGGCGACCAAGGCGACCACCATCAACCACGTCCTCAACGTCCGGGCCAACAAGCTCGACAAGGAAGTGATGCGCCGACTGGGCAAATACATCCGAGCATTTAACGCACAAAACTAATGGGCACCAAATCCATCCGCCACATCGTGGAGACCGCCGTCTCCGCCTACCTCACGGGCAAGTCCGAGTTCTCGGGCGTGCAGATCAGCACGGGCGACTCGACCGATGTCCAGTCCCTGCCCCGCATCATCTGCTATTGCCCGAGCGCGAACCCTCCGCCCGACCTCCCCGAAGGCCTCGGCAACTTCCTCGCCCAGGTCGAGGTCCATGTCCTGTCCTCCGCCGACGACACGACCCTGACCGCCCATCGTGCCCGCTGCGCCGCCGTGGCCGGCTACATGGACAGCGTGACCGACCTCGGGGCCGTCTTCACCTCGGGCGGTGACGCCCACCTCTACGACATCACCCCCAACGCCGAGGCCGACGACCACGTCCCGCATCTGGCACACGACCCTGTCCTATGGGGTCCTCTGCGTCCTCCCCGCGTAAGGTTGACTAAACCCCCAAGGTTAAGAACCAACTATGGCTGCCGTACTCAAAGGAACGACCTGCCTCTATGGCGTCGCTGGAACCGTCTCAAACCTCTACGTCCAGTCCTACACGCTGACGAAGAACTACGAGCTGAACGACACGGTGCAGGACGAGACCGGCAAGACCGTGACCGCCCGCTACGACGGCGTGATGCGCGAACTGACCGTGGACGGCATCTGCAAGACCTCGGATATGCCCGAACTCGGCGCGTCCATTACCTTCGCCGTCGCCACCGACTTGGGCGCCACCTCGTCCTTCACGGGCGTCATCGAGTCGCTCGAAGAAAAGGGCGGCAACAAGGAGTTCGTCAAGGTCAGCATCAAGGCCAAGCAGTGGGAGTCCATCGCCTCCTACGCGTAAACCTTGGATAAGCGCTTCGTCCGAGCCTTCACCGAGCCGTCCCGGGTGCGTATCCTGGGACGTTTCGTTTATCCGTTTTGCCTCAAGCATCGCCTGCACTTGCTGGCCCTTGAGTCACCGCTGGTCCTAGAGGGCAAGCCGATCACGGCAGCCGACCTAATCCTCGCCGTCAAGGTATGCGCCGAGGAGCCCATCGACCGCGTCACTTGGAAGGACCAGTGGCAGGCCTTGAAGATGAAGCATGTCCCGGGCTACCTGAACGGCGAACTATCCAAGTTCGTGGCCTTCACGATGCTCACCCAATGGCCAAAGTTCTGGGAGAAACAGGGCTCGACCTCTGGCTCCGTGAACACCATCCCTTGGGTCCTGCAGGTGGTCTGCAACCTGATGAAGC
>JBEGRN010000304.1:0-2627 GCA_041180425.1 Verrucomicrobiota bacterium | reverse complement strand
GGACGAAGTCCTCTGGCGAGCCGGCTTCCATCCCGAAGCGAAGGCCGGCGCCTTTGGCCCTTTGTCCGTCCGCAAGCTCCACCGCACCTTACGCGCAGTCTGCGCCGACGCGATGCGCGTGATCGGCAAGGACTGGGGCGACCCGCCGGCGAGTTGGCTCTTCAACCATCGGTGGACCGATGGCGGGCGTTGTCCGCGCACGAAGCAGCCGCTGCAGCGCGCCGAAGTCGGCGGTCGGACGACGTGTTGGTCGCCGGCGCGGCAACGGCTAGGCGCGGAACGCCGTTGACCTTCCAGGCTCGGCGGGAAACCTTGCGCCCATGCGTGTCACCGCCGGGCACGCACGTCCTCGATCTCTTCGCCGGCACGGGCGCGTATGGCTTGGAATCCCTCAGCCGTGGGGCGGCCTCGGCGACGTGCGTCGATATGCATGCCGGCGCTGACTTGCAGGCGAATGCTACGGCGGTCGCGAAGTCGATGGGCGTCGCGGCCTTGCCGTTCACGGCGGTCACGGGCGATGCGACGAAGCCCGTCGCGAACGCGGGGACCTTCGACCTCGTCTTCGCGGATCCGCCTTGGGAGCTCTGGCAGACGCGGGCGGAGGAAATCGCGGCGGTCGCTGTCGCGGCGGCCGCACCCGGCGCGCATGTGCGCCTCCGCAAGGTCATCGGCAAGGGCAAGGGTCAGCCCGCCGCTTCGATCTTGGTGCGCCAGGCCGGCGAGTGATCAGCCCAACGCGCGGTGCGCTTGCCAGGCACGCAGCTGCGCGAGCATGAGCGCCCCACCGACGAGGCAAGCCGCCTCGACGCGGAGGATGCGGTCCCCCAAGTGATGGAGCGCGAAGCCCTTGTTCCGGAGCTGGGCACGTTCTTGGTCCGACCACCCGCGCTCCGGGCCGATCGCTAAGAAACCGTCGCGGGCCGCGGCTGGAGCCGACTCACCCAAGGCACCCGTGGCTTCGTATGGGTCGAGCGCGACCTTCCAGCCTTCAGCGGGCAGAGGCGCGAGCGCTTCGGCGAGCGACGTCACGCGGACGACTTCCGGTACGAGGGTGGAGCAGGCTTGCTCGGTGCCTTTGCGCAGGTGCTCGAGGTATTCGCCGTCCTTCCACAAGGAGCTCGAGACGTAGCCCGGGTCGCCCTTGTCGGCTTCGAAGAAAATCAGCCGGGCCGCGCCGAGGCTGGCGAGGTCATGTAGGACTTTCTTGGCTGTCTGCGGCCGCGGGAGTCCGATGAGCACGGTGAGCGGCAGGCGGGGTTGTACGGATTTTTCCCAGACAACGTCGAAGCGGAGGGCTGGGCTGGTGGCCGTGACCGTCGCGAGCCCGCGCAAGCCTCCGGCGATGCCGACATGGAACGTCTGGCCGACGCGGAGGCCGACGGTGCCGAGCAGGTGGGTGCTGCGGGGATCGACCAGGGGAAGGCCCGCGCTGACTTCAGGCTCCGTAATCAGGACGAGGTTCACGGCTCCTAACCTGAACGCCGTCGGGAGACTGGCGAGAGGGAAGGGAGGCTACGCTTGCGGACGCGGCCGGTTCCGTTAGGGTGCGGGCATGGACCTTTCGGAGCTACGTAAGGAGTACGCCACCCACGGCTTGGACCGGCACGAGTTGCTGGATTGCCCGCTGGCCCAGTTCAAGGCGTGGTTCCACCAAGCCAAGGACGCGGGGGTCAATGAGCCCAACGCGATGGTCCTCTCGACCGTCGACGACTCCGGGGCCCCCACCTCCCGGACCGTCCTCCTCAAGGCGGCTGATGAGCGCGGCTTCTCCTTCTTTACTAACTATCATAGCCGCAAAGGGGCGCACATGGAGCGCGAGCCCCGGATTGCCCTGGTTTTCCCTTGGTTTTCCTTGGAGCGACAGGTTCACATAAGTGGCTCTGTAGTAAAGACTTCCGAAGAAGAATCTATCGCCTATTTTGCCCGTCGGCCCTATGGCAGTCAGCTCGGCGCCTTGGCTTCCGAGCAGAGCCAGTTAATCCCCGACCGGCAGCACCTGGAGGCCCGTTTGGCTGAATTAAAGGCCAAATACCCCGAAGGGCAGGTCCCGAAGCCGGCTAACTGGGGTGGGTACCGCGTGATCCCCGACCATTTTGAGTTCTGGCAGGGGCGCTTGAACCGCCTCCA
This sequence comes from Verrucomicrobiota bacterium, assembly GCA_041180425.1. GTDB lineage: Bacteria > Verrucomicrobiota > Verrucomicrobiia > Opitutales > UBA953 > UBA953. The sequence goes on along the minus strand of JBEGRN010000304.1, from coordinate 500 downwards.
CGACCGCTTCCTCTATAATAAGAAAGACGGAAAGTGGCAGATCAGCCGCCTAGCCCCCTAGTCCGGGCCTAGATTAGTGTTGCTAATGAAGCCCCCTCTGGCGGCTTACTCTGGGCGTAGTTCACTGCAGGGGGTTGACCATCCTGCTTGGAATCATTCACAAACCCTTTCCTGCGTCTAATGCGCTCTCTTTCCCTCATTGGTCTCTTTGCCCCGGCGTTCGTTTTCGCCAATTCCGAAGGTGTGAGCCCCAAGGCCACCGACCTCTTCACCATCGCGGGCTACCCGATCTCGAACTCGATCCTCACGACCTGGATCATCGCTGGCCTCATCATCCTCGGCGTGCGCCTGGCTGTCGGCACGCCCAAGCTCATCCCCGGCAAAGGTCAGGCCGTCGTCGAAGGCATGGCCCAAGGCCTGCGCGATGCGCTCGAACCGATCGTCGGCAAGCAGATGATCGGCAAGACCTTCCCGCTGCTCTGCGGCTTCTTCGTCTTCAT
>JBEGRN010000303.1:0-3377 GCA_041180425.1 Verrucomicrobiota bacterium | reverse complement strand
CGGCACCCGCGGCGGGTACTACGACGGCAGCGGCGCCACGCGCGACATGCTGCAGAACCACACGATGCAGCTCCTCGCCCTCGTGGCCATGGAGCAGCCCCGTTCGCTTTCCGCGGAGCATATCCGCGACGAGAAGGTCAAACTCCTCGAGTCCATCCAGCCCCTGCGCCTCGGCGCCAATGCCGACGCCGTCCGTGCGCAGTACGCCGAAGGCCTCTCCGGCGGCGAGAAGGTCCCTGGCTATCGCGCCGAGAAGGACATCCCGCAAGAATCCGCGACCGAGACCTTCTGCGCGTTGCGTTTCTCCATCGAGAACAGCCGCTGGTCGGGCGTGCCGTTCTACATGCGTTCGGGCAAGCGCCTCGCGCGCCGCGTCTCCGAGATCGCCATCCAGTTCAAGCAGCCTGAGTCCGGCCTCTTCGCCGGCGATGCCCGTTATGACCTCGCCCCGAACCGCCTCGTCATCCAGATCCAGCCTGACGAAGGCACGACGCTCGTCCTGAATTCGAAGGTCCCTGGCCTCGAGCCGCGCACGCAGCCGGTCCGCCTGAGCTTCCGTTACGCGACGACCTACGGTTCCAACACCCCGGAAGCCTACGAGCGCCTCATCCTCGACGGCATCGTCGGCGACCGCACGCTCTTCATCCGCGGCGACGAGACCGAAGCCTCCTGGCGCCTCTTCACGCCGCTCCTCAAGAGCTGGCAGCAGCAGGGCCGCGCGGGCATGGAGTCCTATGCCGCCGGTTCCTGGGGTCCCGCCGGCGCCGACGCGCTCCTCGCCGCGCATGGCCACGCCTGGCGCAACGCCGGCCGCTAAACCCCATGGCCCATCCCATCCTCGACGCGCTTCCGGGTTTCCCGATGAAGATCTCCGCGGCCTTGCCGGCGCTCGACAAGGCGTGGGCGGAGGAGGGCGAGGACGCCACGCGCGCCTCGCAGATGAACGTCATCCTGATGTTCGGCGCGCACGTCACGCCGGAGGACGCCTCCGCCCGCTTCGATGAAGCCATCCGCTTCGCCCAGCGTTATCCGTGCCGTTTGGTCGTGTTGGCCGCCCGTCCTGTCGCCGAAGCCGCCGCTGCGCTGGAGGCGAAGGTGAACGTGCTGTGCTTCTTTGATCCCTCCCGCCGCGGCAAGCGCTGCTGCGAGGCCCTCATGCTCGCCTACGGCGCCCACACCGCTGAGCTCGAGTCCCTTGTCTCCACTTGGCTGGAAGGCGACCTCCCGACGAACCTCTGGGCGCATGGCGTGACCGCGGAGGAGTTCCGTCCGTGGCTCGGCTGGGCCGGCCGTTGCCGCCGCGTGGTCGCCGACCGCTCGCTCGTCGGGGACGCTTTCTTCTCGTTGCCGTTTGCCAACCCGCGGGCCGTCCGTGACCTCTCCGTCGCGCGTTGCCTCCCGGTCCGGCAGGCGCTGGGACAGTATCTCGCCGCGCACGCGCCGACCGACCTCGTCCGCGGGCTGCAGTCCGTCACGGTTTCGCATGGCTCGGCCATGGGCGGGGAAGCCGCGGGCCTGCTCGCCTGGATGAAGGGTTGCCTCACGCACTGCGCCGGACTCACCCGCGCGCATTTGGGCGCCGAGTTCAAGCTGTCGACCAAGGTGCCGCCGGGCGACAGCTTGGACGCCGAATGGGTCTACGCCGACGGGTCGCGCTTTTCGTGGGAACACGCGGATCAAGGCACGCGCGCGATCATCCGCTTCACGCGCAGCCGTCAGCCGGAACCCGTCACGCAGCGCGTCGCCTTCATGCCGCCGGCCGAAGCGCTGTCGGAAGCGGTGTTCTTCTGAGATTGTTTTTACAGGTAGGGGCAGCACCGCGTGCTGCCCTAGTTGCATCGGGTAGGGTTGGCTAGCGGTTGGACTGCGGGCTGCGAGTTCCCCGTCGGGGCGAACCCAGGGTGGGGCAAGGTGAACGGAGCTGCGGCAACTACCGGTAGGGGGCGGCCTCGGGGGAGACCTAGGCGTAGCGTCAGGCCTGATAACATTATAATTATCGGAGATTTTATTTCCGTTTTCCGATGGCACCCGGTGGCTGTTTCTCCAGATTCCGCCTCCCCCCGATGGCTGCCCACGGTCCAGTCGCTTACGCCCTCCGCGCATGATTAGAGACTTCGACGAGAACGGCGGTCGGCCTTTGCGTGGACCGGAAGCCTTCAAGCGGCCCAAGCTCGATGAGGTCGGTCTCGAAGTGCTTGTTTCCAATGAAGGGCAGGCATCCGTTAAGCTGAAGCAAGTCCTCGACCTCTTCAAGGCGCGGAAGGTCGCGCTCGGCGTCCGTCGGGCCAAAGAATTCGCCGTTTGGTTGGAAGGGCAGCCGTACATGATCTATGCGGGCAACCTTGCTTGGCTGACGTGGCACCTGGCCACCTATGCCCCGCCGGCCGTCGCCCGTAGGATGGTGTGGCGAGCCGTGTCCAAGCTTCCGACCAAAGGCATACAGGTGACCTTTGCGGTGTTCGGGTACGCTGCGCTCGTGAAGGTCCATCGGCGCCGCGGTTGCGCCCTCAAGGTCCGGGCCTGCTGTCGGTTCATGCTCAAGAAATGGTCCGACAGCGACATGTATCACTTGGCCTACATGCCTTACTTCTACCTGGGCGAACTGTTATGGCTCGAGGGCAAGTACGCGGAGGCGCTGCCGCTGTTGGAGAAGGCCTTGGGCAACATCGAGCGGTATGGGGCGTTCGACTATCGCCTCGGGTATGCGGCTAAGATGTTGCACGCCGAACTGTGCGAAGCGCTCGGCCAGCGTGAAAAAGCCCATGCCTGTTTCGCGGCCTTCCTCGAGGGTTTCGGGGACCATTCCTATATGCCGCGCGCCCTCCACGAAAGGGTCTGGAGCGGATTCAACCGCACGAAGGATGCGATGAACCCGAAGTTCTAGGAGTCGGCTGTTGGGCCTGCATGGGGTAGGGACAGCACCACGTGCTGTCCTAGGTAATGATCGGTCTGTCGACGCAATCAGATGCGGGTGCTGTCCCTACCTCATAATTGGCGGGTGGTTTGCTTTTTATGGGGTGCTGGGCTTGGTGAGGCATGGCCACTGTCCGGCTCCTCCTCGGCGATCAGCTGAACCCGACGCATCGTTGGTTCCAGCAGGTGGACCCTGCGGTGGTCTACGTGCTGATGGAGGTCCGCTCGGAGACCGACTACGTCCCGCACCACGCGCAGAAGGTCATCGCGATCTTCGCGGGGATGCGACGCTTGGCCGAGCAGCTCCAAGCCGCCGGCCATCGGGTCCGCACTTTCCGTCTCGGCGACGCGGACAATCGCCAGTCCTTCGCCGCCAACCTGCGCGCGGTCTTCGCGGAAGTGGGGGCCACGCGCTTCGAGTATCAGGAACCCGATGAATGGCGCGTCGACCAAGACCTCGCGGC
>JBEGRN010000302.1:0-2891 GCA_041180425.1 Verrucomicrobiota bacterium | reverse complement strand
GGAGCGTCGCCCTGGGGGGCGTCGGCAGCGGCCAGGAGGGTGGCGGTGAGGAGCCAGCAAGCGAGCGGGGTGGGGTGCATATGCACAATATAACAACGAGCGGGCCGGGAAGTTGCGAGTGGGAAAGAGGTTTGAATGCCCGCGGAAGTGGCTAAAGATGCCTAGATGATGCGCGCTCTTTGCCTGCTTGGCCTGTTGGTCGCCCTCGGTCCGGTGGCCGCGGCGGAAACCGCTACCCCCGCCCGTAAACCCAACGTGCTGTTCATCGCGGTGGACGACATGAATAACGACCTCGCGTGCTATGGTCATCCCTTCGTGAAGTCGCCAAACATCGACCGCCTCGCCGCCCGCGGGGTGCGGTTCGACAAGGCCTACTGCCAGATGCCGTGGTGCTCGCCGAGCCGGGCGTCGCTCATGACCGGGCTGCGCCCGGACACCACGCGGGTGATGGACCTGAACTATGATTTCCGGGAAGGGCTGCCGAAGGTCGTCACCTTGCCGCAGGCCTTCCGTCAGGCCGGGTACTACGCCGCCCGCGTCGGCAAGATCTACCACTACGGCAATCCCGGGGACATCGGCACCAGCGGCTTGGATGATCCCGCTTCGTGGCAGGAAGTCGTGAACCCGGCGGGCCGAGACAAAACCACCTTGGAGCGGGACATCCTGATCATGAAGCCGACGAAGGGCCTAGGCTCTTCGATGTCGTTGCTCGCCGATAAGGTCGGGAAGGACGAGGAGCATACGGACGGCAAGGTCGCGACGGAGGCGATCAAACTCCTCGAGGCGCATAAGGATCGGCCGTTCTTCTTGGCGGTCGGCTTCTACAAGCCGCATTGCCCGTGGGTCGCCCCGCAAAAGTGGTTCGATATGTACCAGCTGAAGGATGAGGTCCTCCCGCCGATCACGCCGGCTTGGAAAGCCACCGTGCCTGCGGCCGCCCTGGGGTCCACGAGTCCTTGGCCGTATAAAGGCGTGACGCCGGAGGAAGCCCGGCAGTGCCGTTTGGCCTACCACGCCACAATCTCCTTCGTCGATGCGCAGATTGGTCGCGTCGTGGAAGCCCTCGACCGCTTGGGCTTGGCTGACAACACCATCATCGTGTTCTGGAGCGACCATGGCTATCACCTCGGTGAGCACGGTCTCTGGATGAAGCAGAGCTGCTATGAGGAATCGACGCGCGTCCCCCTCATCATCGTTCCGCCGAAAGGCCAAGGCGTCGCCGGCAAGGTCAGTCCGCGCACCGTCGAGCTCGTCGACCTCTATCCGACGCTCACCGACCTCGCTGGCGTCGCGGCGCCCGCGGGGCTGCAAGGCGTGAGCCTTCGCCCCTTGCTGGCCGATCCTGCGGCGGCCTGGAAGCGTCCGGCGCATTCGCAGGTCATTCGCGGCGGCATCAACGGCATCCAAGGCTACTCCATCCGCACCGAACGCTGGCGCTACACGGAGTGGGAAGGCGGTACACGTGGGGTCGAGCTCTATGACCATGACGCTGACCCGCAGGAGCTGAAGAACTTGGCCGACGACCCTGCGCAGGCCGGCGTCGTCGCGGAACTTAAAGCCCAGATCAAGGCGATGCATCCGGTGAAGGTCGCAGGCGGCAAGGCCTCCAAGCCGCACAAAGAAGGCGGCGAGAAGTAAGCCATGCCACGGGCTGTCTGTATCATCAATGTCGCCCACGAAGGGCCTGGGCTCATCGGTGAACTGCTGCTCCAACGCGGTTATGCCGTCGAACTCGTGCAGGCCTGGCAGGGAGAACGCTTGCCGGACGACTTAGGCGCCACCGACCTGCTCGTCGTGATGGGTGGGCCCATGGGCGTGGCGGACATCGGCCGCCCCGAGACCCCTTGGCTCGGTCCGGTGGCGGCACTCTTGCGACGCCGTTTGGCCGCGGGCTGGCCCAACCTCGGCATCTGCCTCGGCTGTCAGCTCATCGCCCACGCCGCCGGTGCGGTCGTCGCTCCGATGCGCGACGCCTCCGGACAACGCGTACGGGAAGTCGGTTGGGGGAGCTGCCTGCGCCTTGCCGGCCGGTGCCGTCTTGCTGGCCTCGACGGCCGCCTGTCCGGTCCAGATGTTCCGGCTCGGGCGAAGCATCGGCCTCCAGTTCCATCCTGAAGTCGATGGGGCCACCGCGGCGCTGTGGGCGAGCGAAGACGCCGATTTCGTCGTGGCCGCGAATGGCCCGGACGGCGTGGCTAAACTCCAGGCGGCTTCAGCGGCAGCGGCTGACCGTACCTTCGCGTGGCGCGCCCGCCTCTTGGAGCAAGGGCTGGACGCGATCTCGGCGTGAAGCGGATTATTGCTTCAGGGCCTCGGTCAGCAGCGGCGTCCAGATGTCCTGGCCGTTGACGCTGATCGGTTGGTTGGGGGCGAGTACGGTGGCGCCTGCTGTCTTGAGGGTCTTGTTCTTCGCGAGGTCGAGCGTCGCCGACAGCCCGTTGCCGGACAGCGTCGCGACGTCCCCTTTCCGTGCGAAAGACTGTTTGCTCGGCCAAGCTTGGGCGAACGTGCGGAAGGCGGCGTCGTCGGGCGTCAGGGTGATTTCGGCGATGAACCCGAAGACCCCCTTGCCGGGGTGCGGTCCGACGCCGTGTTCCACCGTGAAGCGCGCCGCCTGCTGCTTGTCGCCATCGCGCACATAGACGATGGTCGGTGCCTTTGGCGGTGCGTCGGCGGTGGGCTGGCCTGCGATCAGCTGAAGCGCCAAGGTCGCCGGTCCCTGGCGGAGGAAGACGATGCCGTGGGCAGGTAAGGCTCCAGGCGTGAGGTCGCGGCCGTCGCGATCGCAGACTTTGGCGTCGGATGGGAAGACCACGTGCGACCAGAGGCCCTTCAGTTCGGGCACCGGACGGAGGTGCTTGGGCTTTTCCGTGTCGTCGGCGGCGAGGAGC
>JBEGRN010000301.1:0-3235 GCA_041180425.1 Verrucomicrobiota bacterium | reverse complement strand
GACATCGCCATGGTGCTCGACGAATGCCCACCCTACCCGTGCGAACGCGCGGCCTGCGAGATCGCGGTCAACCGCTCCATCCGCTGGGCCAAGGAGATGCTCGCGCTGGCGAAGTCGCGCGGGTTCTTCGATTCCGGCCGCCTGCTCTTCTGCATCAACCAGGGCTCGGTCTACGATGACCTCCGGATCCGCTGCGCCGAAGAACTCGGCGCCCTCGACTTCCCCGGGCACGCCATCGGCGGCGTCAGCGTGGGCGAACCCGAAGAGCACATGCTGCATCAGGTCGGACTCGTCGCCCCGTTGCTGCCCGCGCACAAGCCGCGCTACGTCATGGGCGTCGGCACGCCGCCGCAGCTCCTACGCATGGTCGCGCTCGGCGCGGACATGTTCGACTGCACCATGCCGACGCGCATCGGTCGGCACGGCGGCGCCTTCACGCCCGATGGCCCGGTCAGCGTGAAACACCTCCGCTACCGCGAGGACCATCGTCCGCTGGTCGAAGGCATGGACAACTACACCTGCCGCCACTTCACCCGCGCGTACCTGCGGCACCTGCACCACGCCGGCGAACAACTCGGCGGCACCCACTTCCTGCAAGACCTCATGGAGCAGGCCCGCGCGCACATCGCCGCCGGTGATTTCGCCGCGTGGTCCAAGGCTTGGTGCGAACGTTACGAAGCCGGGGCGAAGGATGAGATCCCCGCGGATTGAGCGCGGGAGAACGCAGCGAAGCTGCGAGCATTATGAGGTAGGGTCGGGACTGCGTACCGACCTAGTTGGATCTAAAGGCAGCTAGGTTGGCACGCAGTGCCAACCCTACCCGAGTCATTACCAACCCTACCCGAGGCAACTAGGGCAGCACGCGGTGCTGCCCCTACCCGAGGCAGTTTGAAAAGGGAACCGGGGACCGGGATGTTGGCGGGCGGCCGGAGGCCGCAGCATCACCCCTTGTCACCGGGTCCCCATGCCCACGTGTCCCCTCTCGCTTTAGCCGCAGGCTAAAGCGAGAAGCTTTCCCCGCAGGAGCAGCTGGCCTTGGCGTTGGGGTCCGATCATCTTGTCGGAGTAGTCGAGGACCGTGCCACGCAGGTAGAGGGCGGACTTGGGGTCGACCAGGACCTCGACCGCTTGGGAGCGGACGAGGATATCCCCGGCCTTGAAGGCGCCGACGAAGCGGAGCTTGTAGGACAAGCCATTGCAGCCGCCGCCGGAGATGGCCACGCGGAGGTAGCGGCCCTCGGCCTCACGGGTCGCCAGGGCCTGGACCTTCTTGCCCGCGGAGGGGGTCAGTTGGATCAGGCGCTCGTCGGCGACGCGGGGGGCGGCGGGTGGCGCGGAAACTTCCATTCCCGCCAAAATAGGCCCACCCTGCCCCTACGCAAGCCCCACGGCCAAATCAGGCTTGCCCGCCCCCCACCCCTCCGCCATCTAGGAAGACCTACGGTTGGCCCGGTTGCGTAGCTCAGTTGGTTAGAGCGCTACATTCACATTGTAGATGTCACAGGTTCGAGTCCTGTCGCGACCACCACCGTGGAATTGGACCCCGCCCACTGGCCTCCGGCTGTTGGGCGTCCGGGGCCCACGCCTGTTTTATAATTTTATAATATTGCTGACAGTTTGTAATTAAGTGTTCACAGCCGACTGTCGATTACTAGTTGTAGGGACACCTGCCCCCTGCTCTTCTCCTCGCCTGTCCTGCCGATGTCCGAAAACGCTAAGAATCCAGAGCTAATTAAGCAAACCCTGGCGGATATCCACGGAATCTACGGGAAACGGTGCAATTGCACGATGGCCCTGCGCGCCGAGCTCTGGTTGCGCCACAGCGGGGCGGAGCTGGAACTGACGCCCTCCAATTTCCACGACGCGTTGGCTGAGTGGCTAGCTAATACCGGGCTGATCAAAGATGGACGCCAAGAAGACGTCGCCGCCGCGCTCTACTGCCTCGGTGTGACGAATTCGAACAACCTCTTCCAGAAGGTGCAGCAAGGCAAGATGTGCCCTTACGGCATCGGCAAGAACGGCCGTCGCAACGGGCATTCCGAAAAGAAGAAGAAGTAGGATGTGAGCGAGGGGACACGGGGAAGGCAGCAGTGCAAAAGTGCAAATCGGCCGGAGGCCGGTGGGAAGGTGCGAGAGTGAAAAGGGAATGAAACGGGGGACCGGGGACCGGAAAGGGAGCGCGAGCGAAGCTCGCGAGGGGACAAGGGGTATTACCTGAAGAGTACAGAGTACGGATTGCAGATTTCAGAATAAGCAAAGGCACTCTCTTCCCGGTCCCCGGTTTCCCCTTTCGGTTGCATGCAGGTAGGGGCATGGCTTCGCCGCGCCCTTCTAGGTTAGGAGGGCGAGATCAATCTCGCCCCTACCCGCGGGCGATGCCCGCGAGAGGGGCCTAGGGCAGCACGCGGTGCTGCCCCTACCTCGATAGGTCGTGACGCCGTCCCGACGCTACCCAGAGGCGTGGGCATTTGCTGGGCTCACAAGCCCGCGTTGACACAGCGAGAGCATCAGCCGACATTACTCGCATGAGCCGACAGCAGGAACGTCGTCGTCAGGAAATGGTCCGAGCCCGGTCCTTTCTGGAACGCCGTCTGCAGGACATCCGGCAGAAACTCGGGCTCAAGGAAGAAGCCCAGCCGCTGCCCGGTGAGACCGCCTATGTAGAAACCGAGATCGGCCGCGCCCCCGGGCAATTGCCGGCTGCGTCCCCGTTCGAGTCGAGCGGCCCCGGCAAGTTCCGCGTCATCAGCTACGACGAAGCCAACTACCAGGTCGAGGAATTCACCGACCTCGATGGCGTCGGCCGTTATGCGGGCCGTCCGGGGATGGTCTGGGTGCAGGTGCTCGGCATCACCGACCCCCAGGTCGTGCACATCGTCGGCACGCTCTTCGAAGTCCCGGTGCTCGCGCAGGAGGACATCCTCACCATCACCTCCCGCCCGAAGTTCGAGGAGCACGGCGACAAGATTCTGGCCATCGCCCGCGCCGTGCGCATCGGCGTGGAGGAAGACACTCCCCGCGGGCAGCAGATTTCCATCGTCGCCGGCCCGGGCGCCGTCGTCTCCTTCCACGAGAACGACGAGCCCATCTTCGAGGCCGTCGAGAAGCGCATCGCCGACAACAAGAGCAATTTCCGCAAGTGGGGCGCCGGCTACCTCCTCTACGCCCTGCTCGACACCCTCGTCGACCGACTCCTCTTCCAGACGGAGGAGATCGAGGACGCCACCACCGAGCT
>JBEGRN010000300.1:0-3108 GCA_041180425.1 Verrucomicrobiota bacterium | reverse complement strand
CTGCCGGGCTAAGCGCGACCAGCGCAACCGTCGATCCCTCGATCGACCCCCAGAAGGCGGCCCCCGGCCGCCTTCTTCATGGGTAGGGTCGGGACGGCGGCACGACCTTGCCTCGGTAGGTGGGGACAGCACCACGTGCTGTCCTCGTCTTCTTTAGCGGGCCCTGCCCGCGGGTAGGGACGCGACTGCGTCGCGTCCGTTCGCCCACGTGACGTTCGCATCTCGATTTAGCTGCGCTCGTACAGGTAGGGTCGGGACGGCGTCACGACCTGCGCGGGCTCCGCCCGCGGGTAGGGGCAAGGCTTCGCCTTGCACTCCCCCGCAGGAGGGCGCGGCGAAGCCACGCCCCACCCTCATACCTTCATCTGTAATCTGCCCTCCGCACTCTGCACTCTGCACTCCGCTTTCTCCGGTCCCCGGTCCCCCCTTTTCAGGCAATGCCTTTCGAATCCGTCCTCCGTAATCTTCCCCCTTGCCAACGCGTCCCCTCGTGGGCTTTGCCCACGCGCACCTTTGCACTTTTGCACAGGCCGTAGGCCGATTCTCACCGTTGCACCTCCCTGCCTCACTCCCTCCCTCCATTCTCGACTCTGCCCTCTGTCTTCTCCGGTTCCCGGTTCCCCTTTTCAGGCAATGCCTTTCCAATCTGTCCTCTGTACTCGGTACTCTGTCCTCCTCTTCGGCAGCCTTACTTCTGATTCATCCAAGAACCACGGGTCGACCAAAGATACCAACCGCTCGACAGGCAGGCGATGGCCAGTCCGCTCAATAAAAAGAGGCCAAGCGGGGCGATGAGGAGTAGGCTAGCGAGCACCTAGGCATCAGAACGACGGCCGGTGGTCCCGTCAACCCGAATGCCTCCTCTTGCCCTCCGCCATAGCCTGATCCATCTTGGCTTGGTGCTTCGTCTCGCCCTCCTGCTACTCTGCCTTCCCGCTTTCGGGACGGAACGCCCGAGCGTCGGCGCGATTCGCTGGGACGCGTGGAGCGGTGGCAGCGTGACCAAGGAAGTCGAAAGCTCCTTGAGCCCTGAGAAGCACCGCTGGCGTCTCCCGTGGTTCGCCCAAGTCGATGGCGCAGGAAAAGCGCACATCGACGGCTCAGCGCCCGGCGTGATGGAACAGGAGATCGCCTACGCGCAAGGCGCAGGGCTCGACTACTGGGCGTTCCTGACCTACCCGGAGGACGATGCGATGAGCTCCGCGCTCTCCCGCTACCTGGCCAGCCCGCGGCGAGGCGAAATCGGTTTCTGCCTGATCCTGCACCAGACCTTCGGGGTGCCGACCACGCGCTGGCCGGCGGAACGCGACCGCGTGCGGCGCCTCCTGCAGGAAAAGGGCTACCAGCGCGTCCTAGGCCGGCCGTTGGTGTTCGTGTTCGGCGTCGACCTGGCCCAACCGGAAGTCGCCCGCCGCTGGACCGAACTCCGCGCGTCGCTGCGCTCCGCATCCTTAGACCCGTACTGCGTGTTCATGGGCTGGGACCCGGCCAAGGACTTCGCCGCCCACGCCACCCAAGGCTTCGCCGCGGTGTCCGCCTACGCGCATCCTGGTTCCGAACCGAGCTTCACCCGCTATGTGGAAGCCTTCGAACGCCATGCCTGGGACTCGGCCCAGCGGACGCGGACGCCCTACGTGCCGTTGGTGACGACGGGGTGGGACAAGCGTCCTCGCCAAGACCATCCGGTATCCTGGGAGAAGGGTGCCGCGTATCTCTCGCAACCGACCTTCCCTGCTCCGGCGACCCCCACGGAGATTGCCGAGCACCTCTCCCGCGCGCTCGCATTCGCCGACCGTTACCCAGAGACCTGTCCAGCGCGGACGGTCATCCTGTATGCTTGGAATGAGCACGACGAAGGGGGCTGGCTTTGCCCGACTTGGACGCCGACCGGCCAGCCAGACCAGCAACGGCTCGAAGCGATACGCAAGGTTTTGAAACCCTGAGCCATCGTCGCCCGACGCCGCGATCGACGCTGGCCTCTCCCCATCCCTCGACACCGGCCTCGACCCTCCCCTCGACGCCGTCATCGATTCTGCCCTCGATCCTGTCCTCTACCCATCCCTCGACTCTGCCCGCTGTCTTCTCCGGTCCCCGGTCCCCCTTTCAGGATACCCCACGTCCCCTCGTGGGCTTCGCTCACGCGCACCTTTGCACCGTTGCACAGGCCATAGGCCGATTCTCACCTTTGCACCTCTCTGCCTCCACACCATCCCCTACTATCGACCCTCCCCTCGACGCTGTCCTCGATTCTTTCCTCGATTCATCCCTCGACCCTGCCCTCGCCTCTGCCCTCCCTCCGTACTCCGTACTCCGTAATCTCCCCCTGCCTCTTCCCTCAACCCGCACCCCACACCCCTCAACCCACCTTTAAGATGGAACCCCCCCTTGCCCCTATGGTCTTATCCGCCATGCCCCGATTGCCCCTCCTCGCGGCGGCCTGCCTGGCCGTCCTCTCCGCCCCGCTTGCCACGTTCGCTGAAACGCAGTGGATCTGGACCGCCAAGAACAACGTGACCAACCAGCAGACCTGGGCGCGCACGGTGATCGACCTCAAGGAGGTCCCCGCCAAGGCCACGTTGCTCGCCTCCGCCGATAACCACGTCGAGGTCTGGGTCAACGGCCAGCCGGCCGGCCAGTCCGACGATTGGGCCCAAGCGTCCAAGGCCGACGTCGCCAAACTCCTTAAGCCGGGCCGCAACACCATCGCCGTGCTCGCCCGCAATGGAATCCAACGCCACCTGGCGCGTGACCAACGCCAAGCCTGACGCCAAGTGGCAGTCGGCCGAGTTCGACGACGCCAAGTGGGAAAAAGCTACGACCGTGAAGCCGCTCGGCGAAGCGCCGTGGGGCAACGTCTTCGGCAACGGCGCGGGTAAGACCGCCGGCAACGCCAAGAAGGGCAACGGCTCCGCCGGGTCCGTCGCTGCGCCCGAATCGCTCGAGCTCCAGCCCGGCTTCAAGGCCGAGCTGCTCTACACGGTGCCCCGCTCCGAGCAGGGTTCCTGGGTCAGCCTCGTCGCCGACCCGAAGGGCGACTTCATCGCCGGCGACCAAGGCGGCACGCTCTGGCACGTCTCCATGAAGGACGCCAACAAGCCCGTCGCGACC
>JBEGRN010000299.1:0-2657 GCA_041180425.1 Verrucomicrobiota bacterium | reverse complement strand
CATCAGCCTCTACTACGACTCGCCCGACCTCCGCTGCTACTGGGACAACTGGCGCGGCGTGCCTTCCCGCCGCAAGCTCCGCGTCCGCGTCTACGGCTCCGAGGACGGCGCCATCCCGCCGACGAGCTTCATCGAAGTGAAGCACAAGGCCGATGGCCGCGGGGTGAAGCGCCGCATCCAGACCACGCTCGCCCAAGCGCTCGCGGTGACGCAAGGCGCCCAGCCCGACGCCACCTTCTCCGCGCACGACCTCCGCATCGCGGAGGAAGTCCATCGCCTACTCCGCCTCGAGCAGTTCCGGCCCAGCTGCGTGATGCGCTACGACCGCCACGCCTACTTCCTGCACCTGCCCGAGGAAGTTGCCCTCGGCCGCGAGCCCTTGCGCGTTTCGACGACCTCACGCCCGTGGTCGACGACCGGAAGTTCAACCAATACGTGCTGCCGGCCGACCACTGCATCATGGAGGTCAAAGGCGCCGGCTCCGTCCCCTACGCCTTCGCCGCCCGCCTCAACCACCTGAAGCTCTACCCGCGCCAGTTCAGCAAATACAGCGAAGGCTTGCGCATCACGGGTCGACACCTCTCCCTAGCCGCCTAACCCCTTTTATTCTAAGCCCATGTCCCTCCCCCTCTTCGCCGCCCAGGCCCAGTCCGTCGCTGATAGCGACGGCATCCTCGATGCCCTCTTCGCCCCCGGCGCGCAGCTGCAGCACCCCGGCGTGAAGGAGATCATCTTCGCCATCCTCTTCAGCTTCGTCCTGAACAGCCTGATCGCCCTGCTCTACAAGATCACCTACCGCGGCACGAAGTACTCCCAGGACTACGTCAACACGCTCATCATCCTCGGCACGGTCGTGACGATGGTGATCATGGTCGTGCACGGCAACAAGGAGACCGCCTTCGGCATGTTCGCGGCCTTCTCCATCATCCGCTTCCGCCGCTCGGTCTCGCAGGCCCGCGACATCGGGTTCATCTTCCTGGCCATGGCCACCGGCCTGGCCGTCGGCGCCCGCCAGTACGAATTGGCCCTGATCACGGTCCCGCTCGTCTGCGCGGTCATCTACGTCCTCGGGACCATCACCCTCTTCGGGACCAAGCGCGGCTCGCACGTGCTCCGCATCCGCGTCGGCAACGACCTCAACTACGACCAGGCCTTCGCCGAACCCTTCCAGCAATACCTCCTCAGCCACGAGCTCATCTCCGCCGAGACCATCCAGGCCGGCATGATGACCGAGCTCGTCTACGACATCACGCTCAACGACCTGAGCCAGCTGAACGCCTTCACGAACGCCCTGCAGATGGCCAACGGCAACAACCGCGTGCTCATCACCAAGGCCAACGACCAGGTCGCGCAGGACAGCGACTAAGCCGGCGCCCAGCGCCAAACAAAAGGGACGTCCGGTGGACGTCCCTTTTTCTTTGCCCGCCGGAACGGCGCTTAGTCGCCGCCCTTGGAGGGCTTGCCGGTGGAGGAGAAGAACTCCTTCACGCGGGCCCGGAGGTAGTCGCGGTTCAGCTTGGCGATGACGTCGAGCGTGATGCTCTTCGGGCAGTGCGCCTGGCACTCGCCGTAGTTGGTGCAGTTGCCGAAGCCGGCGTCGTCCATGGTCTTCACCATGGCGAGGGTACGGCGGTCGCGCTCGGCCTGGCCTTGCGGCAGGATGTTCAGGTGGTTGATCTTGGCGCCGACGAAGAGCATCGCGGAGCCGTTCTTGCAGGACGCCACGCAGGCGCCGCAACCGATGCACTCGGCGGCGTCCATGGCCTCGTCGGCGATGGGCTTGGGCACCGGGATGTTGTTGGCCTCGGGGGCCGAGCCGGTGCGGACGGTGATGAAGCCGCCGGACTGGATCACCTTGTCGAAGGCCGAGCGGTCGACCGCGAGGTCCTTGAGCACCGGGAAGGCGCGGGCGCGCCACGGCTCGACGGTGATCGTCTCGCCGTCGCGGAAGTTGCGCATGTGCAGCTGGCAGGTCGTCACGCCCGGGAGCGGGCCGTGGGGCATGCCGTTGATCGTCATCGAGCACATGCCGCAGATGCCTTCGCGGCAGTCATGGTCGAAGGCGAAGGTGTCCTGGCCCTGGGCGATGAGCTGCTCGTTGAGCATGTCCATCATCTCGAGGAACGAGGCCGAGGTCGGCACGGCCGCGAGGGCGTGCTCCTCGAAGGCGCCGGGCTGGCCGCGGCGCTGGCGCCAGACGCGCAGCTTGAGCGCGAGGGTGTGTTCTTTTCCGTTGTCCTGGACCATGGTGGTTACTTGTAAGAGCGGGTGGAGAGTTGGGTCTCCTCGTAGACGAGGGGTTCGGTGTGGCGGGCCGGCAACTGGCCGTCGCCGCGCCATTCCCAGACGGCGGCGTGGGCGTACTGCGCGTCGTCGCGCTTGGCTTCGCCGGCGTCCTGGTACTCGGTGCGGAAGTGGCCGCCGCAGGATTCCTCGCGCGTGAGGGCGTCGAGGCACATCATGATGCCGAAGTCGAGGAAGTCGGCGACGCGGCCGGCGCGTTCGAGCTCAGGGGCGAGGGCGTCGCCGGAGCCGACGACCTTCACGTTCTTCCAGAAGTCCTCGCGGAGCGCCTGGAGGTCGCGGATGGCCTGCTCGAGGCCGGCCTTGTCGCGGGCCATGCCGCACTTTTCCCAGGTGATCTTGCCGAGGGCCTT
>JBEGRN010000298.1:0-2626 GCA_041180425.1 Verrucomicrobiota bacterium | reverse complement strand
GTCCTTCTCCTACGTGGCGTTCGACCAGATCGTGAACAACGCCGGCAACATCCGCTACATGTCCGGCGGCCTCATCAACTGCCCGATCGTCATCCGCGGTCCGGCCAACGGCGGCACCAACGTCGGCGCCACCCACTCCCACACGCCCGAAGCCATCCTGGCCTCGCACCCCGGCATCAAGGTCGTCTGCCCAGCCACGCCGTACGACGCCAAGGGCCTCATGAAGGCGGCCATCCGCGACAACGACCCGGTCTACGTGATGGAGAACACCATCCTCTATAACGACAAGGGCGAGGTGCCGGACGGCGACTACATCGTGCCGCTCGGCGTCGCCGACGTGAAGCGCGAGGGCACCGACCTCACCATCGTGGCCCACGGCCGCGCGGTCATCACTTCCCTCAAGGCCGCCGAAATCCTCGAGAAGGAACACGGCGTCAGCGTCGAGGTCGTCGACCTCCGCTCGATCCGCCCGCTCGACGAGGAGACCATCCTCGCTTCGGTCCGCAAGACGCACCGCGCCCTGCTCGTCGAAGAGAACAAGCCTTTCTGCGGCGTCGACGCCCAGGTGGCCTACCTCATCCAAGCCAAGGCCTTCGACGACCTCGACGCCCCCATCGGCCGCGTCTCCTCCATCGATGCCCCGCAGATCTACTGCAAGCGCATGGAAGACCAGCAGCTCCCCCACCCCGCCCGCGTCGTCGAAGCCGCGCTCAAGGTCCTCGCCTAATCCCCCACCCTCTTAACTACGATGGCTGAAATTATCGATATGCCCAAGTTGTCCGACACGATGTCGGTCGGTACCTTGGTGAAATGGAACATCAAAGAAGGCCAGAAGGTCGCCTTCGGTGACATCCTCGCGGAAGTCGAAACCGACAAGGCGACGATGGAGCTTTCCTGCACGGTGCCTGGCACGGTGCTGAAGATCTACGCCGCGGCGGGCTCCCAGCTCCCGGTCGGCGACCCGATCTGCGCCATCGGCAAGGAAGGCGAAGCCGCTCCCGATCCCAAGGGCAAGCCGGCCGCTCCTAAGGCCGCCGCCGCCAAGGCTCCGATCCCGGAAGCCACCGGCGTTCCGTGCGTTCCGGCCGCTCCGGCCGCTAGCGCCGCCCCGGCGCCGCAGTCCGACGCTAGCCGCACCAGCGCTTCCCCTTACGCCCGTCGCATGGCCGAGAAGGCCGCGCTCAACGTCGCGGCGCTCGCCGGCACCGGTCCGGGTGGCCGCGTGGTCGCCCGTGATGTTGCCGCCGCCGCTTCCGCTCCGGTCTCCGCCGCTCCCACCGGTCCCCTCAACGTCGCCGTGGCTCCGCCCGCCGACGGCAAGGGCATCCAGCCCGACGCCGACATCCCGGTCGGCGGCATGCGCGCGACCATCGCCCGCCGGCTCCTCGAGTCCAAGAACACGGTGCCGCACTTCTACCTCGAGGTCGAAGTCGACGCCGCCCCGCTCATGGGCCTGCGCGAAACGCTGAACAAGCGCCTCGCGGAACAAGGCGGCGACTCCGCCCTCAAGCTGTCCGTCAACGACTTCATCCTGAAGGCTTCCGCTGAAGCGCTCCGCCGCGTCCCCGCCGTCAACGCCTCCTGGGCCGGCACGAGCATCCGCCAGCACTCCGCGGTGCACCTGTCCTTCGGCGTGGCCCTCGAAGACGGCCTGGTGACCCCGGTCATCCGCGACGCCCACTCGAAGTCGCTCCGCGACATCGCCACCGACGCCAAGGCGCTCATCGGCAAGGCCCGCTCCAAGAAGCTCTCGCCCGCTGAAATGTCCGGTTCGACCTTCACGGTCACCAACCTCGGCATGTACGGCGTGACGGGCTTCTTCGGCATCATCAACGTGCCGAACGCCGCCATCCTCTCCGTGGGTGCGACGATCAAGAAGCCGGTCATCGACGCGAACGACCGCATCGTGATGGGCCATCGCATGGTGATCGGCCTCTCGGGCGACCACCGCGTGGTGGACGGCGCCAACGGCGCGCAGTTCCTCCAGGCCCTCAAGCAGATCCTGGAAGAGCCCACGCTCATCCTGATCTAAGGCCTCCGGCGCCGACCAAGGCCCGGCCTCGCAAGGGGCCGAACCGACGCGCTGCAAGGGGTGACGCTTGCCGGCGGCTTCCTTCTTGAGGTCGGAGTTCAGCAACGGACCCGCCAAGGGCGTGTCGGTGAGCGAGGGCGCGATCGCGTTCACACGGATGAGCGGGGCCCACTCGGCGGCGAGGCTGCGCGTGAGGCCTTCGAGGGCGCCCTTAGCCGAAGCGATGCTCGCATGCATCGGCATGCCCTGCGCGACGGCGACCGTGGAGAAGAGCACGACCGAAGCGCCGCCCGCCGCCTTGAGCGCGGGCAACGCCGACTGCAGCGCGGCGATGGCGCCGAGGACGTTCACGCGGTAGTCGCGCAGGAAATCCTCCTCGGTGAGACGGTGAAAAGGCTTCAGGGCGATGGTGCCAGGGCAATAGACCAACCCATCGAGCTTCTCCGGCCAGACGAGCGGCGTGGGCGCGAGGGCGTCGAAGGGCTGCACGGGCACGCCGAGCGCGGCGAGCGCCTCGGCTTGGCGCGCGGCGGCGGTCACGTGATGACCGGCGGCGACGAGACGTCGCGCGGTCGCGAGGCCGATGCCGGAGTT
>JBEGRN010000297.1:0-4023 GCA_041180425.1 Verrucomicrobiota bacterium | reverse complement strand
CCGAGGCTGCGGCCGAGGGCATACCCGAGCATCTTGTTGGTGGTCTGGCGGGCGAAGTCGCGTTTGCGCTCGAGGATCAGCTGCTTGAAGCCGGTGATGCCGTCGAAGGCTTTGCCTTCGGCGGTCTTGCCCGAGGCGTCGATGCGCTTGCCTTTCTCGTCCACGTCGCGCCAGCGGCCGATGCGGTCATAGTGGTCCAACGAGAAGCCGATGGGGTCGATGACGTTGTGGCAGGCGGCACAGGTGGCGTCCGCCCGATGGAGCGCAAGCTTGTCGCGCAGCGAGAGCTGGCCCTTCTTGCCGCCGCCGGCGTTGTCCAGCGAGGGGACGTTGGGCGGTGGAGCCGGGACCGGCGTGCCCAGGAGCGTGCCGAGCACCCAGGAGCCGCGCAGGACGGGGCTGGTGCGCGTGCCGGGCGAGGTGAGCATGTGGACGGCGCCGAGGCCGAGGACGCCCCCGCGGCGGCCATCGGTGATGTCGACCCGGCGGAAGGCGTCCCCGTTCACGCCCGGGATGCCGTAGTAGGCGGCGAGGCGGCCGTTCGTTGTCCTTGATGAGGTAATCGACGAGCGCGAGGGTCTCCGCACGGAGGTCATCCCCGATTTCCTTCGTGTAGATGTTCTTGGTGTCCTTGGCTTCCGGGGAGGCGGGGACGGTGTCGCCGACGGCTTTCGTCCCGAGCCATTGCTCGGTGAAGGTCTGGAGGAACGAGCTCGACTTCGGGTCGGCGAGCATGCGCTTCAGCTGCGCCTTGAGGGTCGCGGGGTTGTTCAGCTTGCCGGCGTCGGCCAGCGCATTGAGCTCGGCGTCGGGCGTGCTGTTCCAGAGGAAGTAGGAGAGCCGGGCGGCGAGCTCGTGGTCCGTCACGGGGCGGATGCCGGGTTCCGTGTGGTCCTTCTCGATGCGGAAGAGGAAGCGGGGCGACACCAGCACGCCCTTCAGGGCGAGCTTCATGGAGGTCTCGAAGTTCTCGCCGCGGCTGGCGGAGCGGTCGAAGAGGGTCAGGTTCTTCTCGATGTCGGCCGTCGTCACCGGCGTGCGGTAAGCGAGGCGGGCAAACTTCAGGAGCAGGGCGGAAGCGGCTTGGCGCTTTTCCGCGGCGCTCTTCCCGGCGAGCGAGGCGGTGCTGACGTCGCCCAGCAGGCGGCGGTGGGCCTCTTGGCGCTCGGGGGTGACCTTCTTCGGCTTGTCGGCGAGTTGGATTTCGATGATCTCGGCGCTGCCTTGTTCGCAGGCCAGCGTGAGCCGGTGTTGCCCGCGGAAGAGCTGCAGCTGGATCTCGGTCGGCTGGGCGTTGTTGACCGTGAAACGCTGAGCGGCGATGCCGTCGACCTTGAGTTCCAGCTTGGCCGGCTGGCCTTCGGGGGAGCGGGCGCGTACCGTCACCGTGTGCGGAGCCGACATCGTCACCGGGAAGAACACGGACGCCTCGGAGCCGGCCTTGAGCTGCGCGGACGCCCCGCCTTCGAGGTCTGCCGGCTTGAAGGCCCGCTGCGTCGCGGGGACCAAGATGGCCTCGTCGAGGATGGCCTCGGCGGCGTCGAGGTAACGCTCCATCAGGATGACCGGCAGGTAGAGCGTCTCGCCGTTGTTGTCGAAGCCCTCGCCGCCGCCACCATCGGACGGGAACGTCTGGGAGAACTTGAACTTCAGCCCGAGCAGGTCGCGGATGGTGTTGTCGTATTCCAGGCGGTTGAGCCGACGGGCGGTGACGGCGCCGGCGTAGGGCCCCATCTCCTTGGCCGATTCGCGGAGCACGCGCTCGAGCCAATCGGCGACCTTGCGGCGGTCTTCCTCGGTGGGCTGCTCCTCCTTGGCCGGGGGCATCGTGCGGTTGCGCAGCTGGGCGACCGTGCTGCGCAGGTTGCCGCGCTGCGTATGGATCTGGGACAACTCCTTGACCGACAGGAAGTCGACCTCCTTGCCCGCCTTGTGGCACTCCTGGCAGAACGACGTCAGGATCGGCCGGATCTCCGACTTATAATACGCCGCATCCTGCTCGGACACCGCCGCGAGACGGGCCGCGGCAACGAACAGGAAGGGCAGGAACTTCATCAGAGTAGAGGACAGGCTGGACGGCTGAAAGTTGCTGACGGGGCTTTATTTTGCCGCGATGTCGGGCCACGTGTCGGTGCGGAACGTCGAGGCCGGCAGGCCGGCGCCGTTCACCACGTTGCAGTCTGGGTTCTCGGCCCAGGCATAACGGACGGCCACGGGGATGGGTACCGCGGCGGAGCGGACCACGACCGCTTCGCCCTCGATGACGGCGGTGGCGGGCTTCCAAACCTTGTCGGCACCGGCGATGAGGAAGCCGCGTGGGGCGGCGCCATCGCGGGTCTTGAGTCCGGCGCCGTGCGAGAACGTGATCCGGACGGCGTCGCCGTCGATGCGGTGGGCAGCCGGGAGCGGGCCGCTGATGGCCGGCACTGGCTTGCCGTAGACCGTGGCAAGTGCCCAGTACGAAAGCCGCTTACCCACGTCCTGTTTGTTCTTCGGGTGGATGTCGCGCGTGTCGCCGATGTCGAGGGTGATGGCCATACCCGTCTTGGGCAGGGCGAGGACCTTCGTCATCGACTCGCGGAGGCGCGGCCAGCTTTCGGAGTTCGAGATGCGGTAGTTGGGCAGCTGCACCCAGGCGAAGGGCACTTCCTCCTGCCAGAGCGTGCGCCAGCTCGTCACGAGTTGGCTGAGCTGCTCCGCGCAGCGTGTACGGGGCTAGGTTGACGACCTTGCCGTTGTAGAGCCCGGCGGGCCCGCCCTTGTATTTGCGGTCGGCGACGGGGTCGGTCGGCTTGCGCGGGATTTCCTTGCCCTCGGCCTTGGCCTTGTCGGCGGCGACCTTCCAGGCGTCCAACTGCTTCTCGAAGGCTTCCTTGGCCTTGTCGGGGTTGAAGCCTTGGTAGGCCTTCACCCTTGCCTCATAGTTCTTCTTCGTGTCGTCGTCGGACAGTTGCGTCTCCGCGGAGACCCATGACTCGATGGGCGTGCCGCCGACGGACGTGTTGATCAGGCCGACCGGCACGCCGACCTCGCGGTGGATTTCGCGGCCGAAGAAATACAGCACCGCGGAAAAACCCCCGACGCGGTCGGGCGTGCAGGCGCGCCATTGGCCTTTGCCCTCGGCCTGCGGCTGCTCGGCGGTGGCGGACGATTCCTGGTAGTGGCGGATCAACGGGAAGTTCGCCGCGGCTTTCTCGGCGTCGAAGTCCTTCGAGCTTTGGACATTCATCGCCATGTTCGATTGGCCTGAACCGAGCCAGACCTCGCCGACGAGCACGTCTTGGACCTCAATCCGGTGGCCGTCCTTGCCCGTGACGACGAGCGAGCGCGGTTCGGTGGAGGCGGGCAGGGCGTCGAGCTTCAGCGACCACTTGCCATCGGCGCCGGCGGTGGCGGACTTGACCTGTCCCGCGAAGGTGACCGTGACCGCTTCTCCGGCGTCGGCCCAGCCCCAGACCGCGATGGCTTTCTCGCGTTGGAGCACCATGTGGTCGGACAATGGGGCGGCGAGGCGAAGGCCGGCAGCGAACAAGGCCGGAGCCAAGGCCAGTAAGGCCAAGAGGAAGAGAGGAAGGCGTGGGGCGCGCATGCCTATGAAACAAGCCAGCCTCGTCCAGGTTGCCAGAAAAAGCGTCCGACCCCGTCGGCTGACCGGGTCGGACGCGGTTCGCGCGGGGCGAAAGGGCTTAGAGGGCGATGAAGACCAATTCGCCGGCCTTGCTGTCCGGGATGATCAGCGCGCCGTGGGCCTCGTCGACGTAGATGTCGGCGGCCGACTTCAGGCCGAGGCCTTCGGAGAGGACCTTGCCGGTCGGGTTGCCGCGTTCGTAGCGGGTGACCTTGCCGAACATGACCTCGGAAATGTAGAAGTTGCCCTTGGAGTCGTGCACGATGCCGTCGCCGGAGCGGTGGCCCTTGGCGATCGCCTTCCACTTGCCCTTGTTCCATTCGAGCACGTCGCCGCTGAAGAACTCGGCGATGCGGATGCGTCCGTCCTTGAGCACGTCGACGCCGTTCGGGTTG
>JBEGRN010000296.1:0-4281 GCA_041180425.1 Verrucomicrobiota bacterium | reverse complement strand
CTGGTGCCCGCGGAGGGCATGTCGCCCTGGATCACGGGCGAAGCCGCGCGGGCCAACGTCCAGGAGTGGCGCGCCTTGTTCCCGGCCATCGCGGTGAGCGTCGACACCTTGCTCAAGGACAACCCGCGCCTGACGGCCCGCTTGCCGTCCGGCGAACGCTGCGGCATCCGCTTCGTGCTCGACCGCCATTTCCGTTCCGCCGGCAAGAGCGGCTTCAACCTTTTCAGCGACGCCTACAACGACCGTACGATCGTCGTCGGGCTGCAAAGCGCCGTACGGACGGCTGACCTGCGTTGGTATGAAGCCGAGGGCCTGAGCTACTGGTGCCTGCCTGGCGGGCCGGAGGATTTCTTGTCGAACTGGATCGCCCGTTGCGCGCTCGAGCAAATCACGGGGGTCATGGTGGAAGCTGGCCCGCGTTTGGCGGCAGGCTTGCTGGAAGAGGGGCGGGTGGACTACCTCCTGGCCTACGTGGCCCCGATGTTCACCGGTAACCCGGATTCCCCGGTCTGGGCCTCCAGCGCCGTTGGGCAGTTGGTCGACCCACGGGTGCAGGTCTTTGGCCAGGATGCCCTCTACCGGGGTTATTTGGCCTAAGGCGGCCCTCCGCTGGCCCAGGTTGGCCTTGGCTCCTCCCGGGACGACCAAGGCTTTGTAGGGCGTTTTTAATAGGTTTAAGCCCAGTTTCGGGGGAGGGAGGGGTCGCTTGCCTCTTTTGGCTCGACTTTTCAATAAAAACTTTCATTAAAGGGAATCCGTCTCCCTTTCCCGAAGGGAGTCCTCCTAACCACTTTAACTCGAACCACTTATGGCAGACAAAATCACGGATATCAGGAGGAAGGAAAAGCCTTCTTTCACGTCTCTCATCGAGAAGAAGCGCGACGGGGGCGAATTCACCGCGGACGAGATCCGGCAGATCGTCGATTCCGTCATGGACGCCGAGATGCCCGAGGCGCAGCAAGCCGCTTTGGCCATGGCAATCTTCTTCCGGCAGATGTCGGCCCAAGAGACCGCGTTGCTCGCCGAAGAACTGCGCCTGTCCGGTGAGGTCATCGACCTCGACCGCCTGACTCAGCCCAAGATCGCCAAGGTTTCGACCGGTGGCGTGGGCGACAAGACTTCGATGGTGCTCGGTCCGCTCGGCGCCGCCGCCGGCGTCATCATGCCCGGCATGAACGGCAAGGACGAAGAGTTCTGCATCTCCACGGTCGAGAAGCTGGGATCGATCCCGGGCTTCAAGGGCAAGGCTTCGCTCGACCAGTTCCGCCAGCAGCTCGAGCGCGTCGGTTGCGCCATCACCGAGCAGTGCAGCGACATCGCTCCGGCGGACGACCTCCTTTATTCGCTGCGCCAGAAGACGGGCACGATCCCGTCTCTCCCGCTCATCACCGGTAGCATCCTCTCCAAGAAACTCGCCGAAGGCTGCGAAGGCCTCGTGATTGACGTGAAGTGGGGCAACGGTTCCTTCATCCGCGACCTCGAGCAGGCCAAGCAGTTGGCCCGCATCGTCACGCGCGTGGCCCGCTCGCTGAACCGCAAGTGCGTCGCCCTCGTCACCGACATCAACCAGCCCCTCGGCGACTCCGTCGGCACGGGCCTGGAAGTGCTCGAAGCCGTCCGCCTGCTCAAGGGCGAAGGCCCCGAAGACCTGCAGGACCTCGTCCTCAAGCTGGGCATGGAAGTCGTGCGCCTCGCCGGCGTCGCCGGTTCCACGCTGTCGGCCAAGCAGACCGTCGAGAAGCACCTCAAGGACGGTTCCGCCCTCGAGAAGTTCAAGGCCATGGTCCGCGCCCAGGGCGGCAAGACCGACTGGATCGACGATCCCTCCAAGTTCCCGCACGCGAAGTTCATCCGCAAGCTCCCGGCTCCGAAGCGTGGCTACGCGGCGTCACCGAGATCCGCAAGGTCGGCACGCAGGTCAAGCAGGGCGAGCCGCTGATCATGATCCATTACAACGACGAGGCCAAGGTCGACGCCGCGCTACCGTATTTCCGCGACGCGTACCGCCTCGCCCCGAAGCGCCCGAACATCCCGCCGCTCGTCGTCGAGCGCGTGGCCTGAACCTGAAAGGGGCGCCCTTAGCGCCCCTTTTTTCTTGCCCATGGAAAAGTTGGCTGAGCGTTTGTTCTGGTGGTTACTTCGCCCATTCCTTGGTCGTCGTAGTCAAGCCGTGCCAGAGGGCGTTTCGGATGAGGAACTTATCCGACGCGGCGCGCGTGTAGTGGGGTTTGGTTCTCTTATTTTGTCGGTACTAGTGGTGTCAGCCATTGCCTGGTTTCTCGTCATGTTGAATGCTTTGCTGGGACTAAAGCCCGTCCGGCAGCCCGATGATATCCACTTTTCTGCTTCGTCGATCTGGTTGGGCGCGGTGTTCATGTCCTTGGGGCTCGTGCTTATCTTCAATGTGGTAATCAATGGGATCCAGGGAGCAGACTTGAACGAGGCTGAACTTGCCCTCGCGCTGGAGTTCGAGGCGAAGCATAAAGTCAATGCACGTCATGCATATGCCTTCCTCGGCGTCGCAGGCTTCGCGTTGGGCGCGGTCTTCGCCTCAGTGGCGGACGATTATGTCGCCTTTGATAGTCAGGCCTTGCGCTGGAGACATTTTTTCACCCCGTATCTGCGGCCGATCTCGGATATCGCCGAGGTGCGCTTTTATCGGCGTCATGAGATGCCGCGCGGAGAGCCTAGGGAAAGGGAAACCGCCTGCGTTCTATTTAAGGACGGGACGCGTTTCCTGTCTTCCGATGGTTTCATGAGCCTCGGTATGGCTAAGGCAGACTGCGGGCGGCTTGCGGAAGTGGCCGGCGTCCCTGCGCAACTGGACTTGGATGTCCTGCCGCTTCAACCCTGACGAATCACCATGATCGAAGCCCCTGGTCTCAAGGAAAAAGTCTTTATATGGTTTATCAGGCCCTTCGCGCCGCGTCGCTTCGACGAGGTGCCTGCAGGGGTTTCTGACGAGGAACTCATCCGACTTGGTAAAGCCGTGGAGCGTCGTCAGACCCTCTTGAGTTATCTGGCTTTGGCCTTGATGACTTTAGTGGTCGGGGTCGTTTATCACCTTGGTGGGTGGGCTCCGGAGTCGCGTTCCGGCGACCTGTTGATGCGGTCTCTGAATCCGTGGCTCGCCGCTTTTATTCCGGCGTTAGGCCTTTGCGCCCTGCTCGGAGCCTCGCGTTGGTCCTGGGTCGTAGGGGGTGTCGAGGCCGACCGTGCCTATCGTTTGGCCATGGAGGCTCGGCATGGCATCAACGTGCGTCGATTGCTCCTGCTCTGCGGATTGCCGCTAGCCGCGTTGGGGTTTTATGTGCTTTCGCTTTGCGGTGCCTATGTCGCGTTTGATTCAACAGCGCTGCGCTGGAGGGATGGGCGTGGCATCGTCCGGTCGCGCCCTCTGAGCGAGATCGCCGAGGTGCGTTACTATGAGCGAAGGGAGCGAGCGGATGGAGGTGTCGCCATAATCGGTGACGCGTTCATCCTCTTCAAGGATGGGACGAATCTCGTTCCGAAGCGTGACGTCGACTCTTTTTCGGGACTAAGCATCGCCAACTGTGTCAAGCTCGCCCGCGCTGCAGGAGCTCCCGCGAGGTTGAACCTCGACGTGATGCCGAGGGAGTAACAAGAACGTCGCCGGCCTTACGCCAAACCGCGCTTCGTGCCTTGGGCGAAGGCCACGAAGGTGCGGACGATGCGGGAGGAGGCTTCGGGCAGCGCTTGGGCCTTTTCGATGGCCTGGGCGGTGTTGAGGCCGTCGCGGTAGAAGAGGCGATGCAGGCCCTTGGCCACGGTGATCTCCTCGTCCGTGAAGCCGGAACGCTTGAGGCCGACGGCGTTGACCATCTTGGTCTCGCACGGGTTGCCGTCCGCGATGACGAACGGGGGGACGTCCTGCACGCACTTCGAGCAGGCCGCGACCATCGCATGGTCGCCGATGCGGCAGAACTGGTGGATGCCGGCGTTCCAGCCGATGTTCACGTGGTCGCCGACGTGGACGTGGCCGGCGACGGCGGAGTGGCTGGAGATGACGAGGTGGTTGCCGATCACGCAGTCATGCGCGATGTGCGAATAGGCGAGCAGGGTGTTGTCGTCGCCGAGGATGGTCCATTCGCCTTCTTGGGTGCCGAGGTGGACGCTGACGTATTCGCGGAAGGTGTTGCGGGCGCCGACCTTCAGGCCGGGCTTGCCGGGGCGGGCCTTCAGGTCCTGCGTGCGGCCGCCGATGAAGGCGTAGGGGAAGACCTCGCACTGCGGCCCCAGCTGCGTGTAGCCATCGACCGT
>JBEGRN010000295.1:0-3727 GCA_041180425.1 Verrucomicrobiota bacterium | reverse complement strand
GGGCCGATCGGCGCCCAAGGCGGCGCGTGGATGGCGAGCATCGAAGCCCAGATCATCGAAGGCGGCGTCGGCGACATCCTGGTGCTCAGTGCGAAGACCGCGGACGGGATTCCCTTGCCGGTTTCGATCAGCGCGGAGCTCGGTCGGGACCGTGATAAGGAGGCCATCTGGACGCCAGGTTCGCCGCGCGTCACCATGACCGGTGGCCGCCTGAACTGGCAGCACCGCGACGTCGACTGGAAAGACGTCAAAGGCTATCGCGGCCGCGAAGACGTCGAATCGCCGTCGGGCGAGTGGACGCGTTTCGAGGTCATCGCGAAGGGCGACACCTTGGAATATTACACCAATGGCGTCCTCGTGAACCGTGCCTTCGAGTGCAAGCCGAGCGGTGGCCGCATCCTGCTGCAGACCGAAGCCGCGGAGATGTTTGTGCGTCGCTACGAGCTGCACCCGCTCGGTGCTTTCACGGAAAAGTGGACGCCCGCGCCCGCGGCGCCGAAGAAGACCAGCGTCGCCCCGGTCGGCGAGCCGGTCCGTGCCAAGGCCGTGCCGGCGTACGTCGCCCGCCCGATTGAGATGACCTTGCCCGCCGGGCAGGGGGCCGGGGCCGCTCCGGCCGCCAAGCTCCCGCCGGGTTTTGAACTCATCAATGCGGTGCCTGCCGGCATGGTTGCGCATCCTACCCTCGGTTGCGTGGATGCCCGCGGCCGACTCTTCGTCGGCGATTCCCCGGGCGTGACGTGGGGCGTTGCCCAGCACGAAAAGGAGCAGGCTGGCCGCATCGTCATGCTGGAGGACCGCGATGGCGATGGCGTCTACGACCGCAGCACCGTCTTCGCCGATCGCCTGACCGTGCCGAAGGGAGCCTGCTGGGCTGACGGCGCGCTGTATGTGGCCTCGCCGCCGGGCATCTGGAAGTTCACCGACGCCGACGGCGACGGTGTCGCGGAGAAGCGGGAGCTCTTGGTCGGCGGCTTCCAATGGAGCGCCAACGGCGCCGACGTGCACGGGCCTTGGTTGCACCCGGACGGCCGTCTCTATTGGACGCATGGCCGCAAGGGGCATGAAGTGACGCAGCGCGACGGCACCTTGGTGCATAAAGGCATGGCCAGCGGAATCTGGTCGATGCGCCTCGACGGGTCCGATGTCCGCTGGCACGCGTTGATCTGCGGCGACAACCCCACGGGCCTCGCCTTCGCGCCGACCGGCGAGATCTTCGGCACCTGCAACCTGTATAACGGCGTGCCGCGGCACGACACCATCGGCCAGTGGCAGCTAAGATGCCGTTGGTCGCCAATCTCGGCCACATGGTCCCGAGCGGCTGCGCGCTCTGGTCCCGCGCCAATGACCTCGCCCCCGCGCTCGCCGCTTCCGCGGACAATCTCCAGCTCATGGTCTCGCTCTACAACTCCCAGAAGGTCATCCGTCTTGAACTCCAGAAGGCTGGCGCCGGTTACCGCGCCTCCGAACACGAATTTCTTACGCTCACCAAGACGGGCGCCCACCTGACGGATGTCGTCGAAGCCCCGGATGGGTCGCTCCTCGTGTTGGATACGGGGACTTGGTATCCGCACTGCCCGTCGAGCCTGCTGAATTCGGCGAACGTGCCAGGCGGGATCTATCGGGTGCGCCCCCTCCAGCCGGTGGCATTGGCTCCGAAGCAGCCCTTGCCCTATCAGGTGCTGACCGATGATGAGCTCGCCCGCGACCTCGGGGCCGCGGACCCCGCCGTGGCGCGGCGCGCTTGCGAGCAGCTGACGTTCCGCCAAGTCGGCGCGCCTGCGGTGCGGACGGCCTTGTTGGCCTTGCTGGCGCAGCCGCTCGATCCTTTCTTGGAGCACGCCGCCGAGTATGCGGCCATGCACACGCGGGCCTTCGGCGTGCGGGAGCTCCAAGCCGCCGCCTCGGCGCCGCAGCAAGCCCGTCTCCTCCGCATCGTTTCCCAAATCGTGACCCGGCCCGCGGAGCGCGCCGCCGTCTACGATTTCGCCGCGACGGCCTTGGACGCATCCGAACCGACCTTGGCCACGAACGCCGTGGCCGCCTTGAGTCAGGCCCCGGATGCCGATGCCCGCGTGGCCAAGGTCTTCGCGGCTTGGCTGGCGGAACCGGCGATGTCGGAGCGCCGCCTCTGGGCCTTCGAACGCCTCGCGACCCCTTTGGCCGGAAGTCCGGCCGTCGCCCAAGCGCTGGTCACGGCCTTACGTCAGCCAGGCGCCGCCCGTCAGGTCGCCTTGAAGGCCATCGCGGCGTCCACCGGCAAGTTGCCCGACCAGCAGTGGCGACCGGTCTTGCTCGGCCTGCTCGAGACGGAAGCCAGCCCGGTCCTGCTCACGGCGCTCGCGCGGGTCAAGCACCGCAGCTTCGACGAACGCCTGAACGCCTTGGCCGCAGATCAGACGAAGGCCCTCGCGTTGCGCCTGCAGGCGCTATTGGCGCGGTCCGACGCCGGCAGTCAGCTGAGTTCGGCCGCGTTTGACCTCTTGTTGCAACTGTTGGCGGACGCTGGGCAGGCGGGGCCGCGTCTCGAGGCTTCGCGCCGCTTGGCGGAAGCCTCGCTGACCGACGCCCAGTTGGACCGGCTGCTGCCGGTCCTGATGCAGGCCGGCCCCATCGAGCAAGGCGACTTCCTGCAGCATCAGCGCAAGTACAGCGCGGCGCAAGGGAAGCGCATCGCCGCCGCGTTCGCGCAATCTCCGCAACTGGGGACGCTCCGTCCGGATGAAGTCCGGGTCGCCTTCGCCAAGTGGCCGCGCGAAGTCTTCGAGGTCATGGAACCGGCCTTCAACGCCGCGCTCGCCGCCACCGAGGCCAAGAAGTCCAAGCTCGATGCCTTGGCCCAAGCCGCGGCCCGGACCGGCCGGCCGGCGGTAGGCGCCCAGAACTTCGCCGCCGGCAAAGGGGCTTGCGTCGCTTGCCACCAAGTCGGCGAAGTCGGCCGCGCCATCGGCCCGAACCTATCCCGCATCGGCGCCATCCGGACCGAACGGGAACTCGTCGAAAGCATCCTCTTCCCGGGCAACACCATCGCCCGCGACTACGAGCTGCACGCCGTCGTGACCACCGATGGCCAGAACCATGTCGGCTTGGTCAAGTCCCGCGGGCCGGAAGGCCTGGTCCTGATGGACGCCGCCGGCCAGCTCCAGACCTTCCCGACGGCCAGCGTCGCGAGCCAGACCCAGCTGGACACGAGCCTCATGCCGGGCGGGCTGGACGCGGCCTTCACGCCGGCGGAGTTGGCCGACCTGGTCGCTTGGCTGCGTTCGCTGCGGTAGGCTCTTTTGTAAAAGTCTATAATACGGCAGGCTTGACCCCTGGGGCCTGGGGGCTAGCGTCGGGACGTCGCCACCCCGCGACGACCCCTCATGATCCAGGATGTCCTCATCCTCGGCGGCGGCACCGCCGGCTTCTTCATGGCTGCCAGCCTGAAGACGCATCACCCGCGTCTACGCGTCCGGGTCGTGCGTAGCCCGACGCTGGGCATCATCGGGGTAGGGGAGGGCAGCACCACCGACCTGCTGCGTTTCCTGCACGGGTTCCTGCGCGTGCCGCCGGAGGAATTCTACCGGGCCGTGAAGCCGTCGCTGAAACTCGGCATCAAGTTCCTCTGGGGGAAGGAGGACTACCACTACACTTTTTCGGGGGCCTTGCGCCAGAAGTTCGAGCCCTCGGGCATCCCGGTCGGCTTCGCCTGCGGCGAGAGCTTGGCCGACGTCGACGCCGTCAC
>JBEGRN010000294.1:0-2987 GCA_041180425.1 Verrucomicrobiota bacterium | reverse complement strand
AGCGAGGCCTTGCCGACCACCGAAAGCTACACGGCCCCGGCCTTCGGCTTCTTCCGCCCACCGCACCTCTACGTTGCGACCGGCGTCCGTGGCGACCGCGGCAGCCCCTACTTCTTCCGCGCCGCGGCCAAACTCGACCTGCCCGCCGGCAAGCACCGCCTGCTCCTGCGCGCCCGCGGGGCGTCCGCCCTCTTCATCAACGACCAGCTCGTCTTGACGACGCCCTTCCCGCCCGGCGGCTCCGACGACAAGCCCATCAAGGTACAGGATAAGTTCCTCGACCTCGGTCCGACGTTCCGCTTCGCCCCGCCTGGCAACCGCGAGGTCTGGTGCGAATTCACGAGCACCGGCGGCGAACAGCGCATCGTCCTGGAGAGCGTCGTCGGCTACGTGATCAACGCCAAGTCGCGCCGCCGCGCCGAGCTCGGCGAGACGGTGGCGGCCATCTCGCTCGCGGGCACCACTTCCTGGCAGCTGCTCAGCCCGAGTGCGCCCGTGGGCTACGATGACGTCAGCTGGGCGGCCTTCGCCGAAAAGGAGGAGGTTCGCCTGAGCGCGCTCGACGCCGAGCATCGCGCCCAAGCCCGCGCCACTGAAGCGGACTACTGGTCGCAGCGCCGAGCCGCGGCCCAAGCTTGGCTCGCGAAAACGCCTGCCACGCCCGTGCCCGCGCTGCCCGCCGGATTCACCGGCGCCAATCCGATCGACGCCTTCGTCGCCGAGAAGCTCGTCGGCTATCAACAGACCGTTCAAGCCGACACAGGGGGCATCGACTTCTACCGGCAAATCTGGCCCATCCTCGAAAGCCAATGCCTCGAATGCCACCAAGGCGCCAAGGCGAAGGGCGGACTGCACCTCGACACGCTCGCCGGCGCGCTCAAGGGCGGCAAGAGCGACGGCCCCGCCCTGTCGCCTAAGGACTCCGCCAAGAGCGCCCTGTGGACACGTGTCTGCTCTGCCGACAGCGAGGAGCGCATGCCGCCTAAGGGCCCAGGCCTGACCGCCGCTGACAAGGCTCTGCTGCAACGCTGGATCAACGCCGGCGCCGCTTGGCCCGAATTCCGGCCGCAGCCGACCAGCCCAGCGCCCTTGGCCTCGGACCTCATCTTCCTGCGCCGCGTGACCTTCGACGTGGTGGGCGTCCCGCCGACCGCCGCTGAGATCGCTGCCTTCGAGGCCGACCGCTCCGCCGACAAGCGGGCCAAGGCCATCGACCGCCTCTTGGCCGACCCGCGCGCCGCCGACGCGAGCATGGGTCTTTGGCAGGACGTCCTGGCCGAGAACCCGAACATCCTCAACCCGACGCTGAATAATTCCGGCCCCTTCCGCTGGTGGATCCACGAGAGCCTGCTCGACCATAAACCGCTCGACCTCATGGTCACCGAACTGGTCCGGCTGCAGGGCAGCGAACGCTTCGGTGGTCCCGCCGGCTTCGGCATGGCTTCGCAGAACGACGTGCCGATGGCGGCCAAGGCGACCATCTTGACCTCGGCCTTCCTCGGGGTCGAAGCGAAGTGCGCCCGTTGCCATGACTCGCCCGCGACGTCGACCAAGCAGGAACAGGTCTTCGCCCTAGCCGCCTTGCTCGAGACCAAGGGCGTCAAGGTGCCGACCACCAGCAGCGTGGCGATGGACAAGCTCCGCGAAGGCGGCCGCAAGCCGCTCATCGAAGTGACGCTGGCGCCGGGCGCGACGGTGCAGCCGCACTGGCCCTTCCCGGAGTTCGCGACCGAAAGCGTGGCTGACGAGCTCGCCCGCGACCCGCATGACCCGCGCGACCGCCTGGCGACGCTCCTCACCGCGCCGCAGAACGAACGCTTCGCCCAAGTGATGGTCAACCGGCTCTGGGCGAACCTGATGGGCCGCGGGCTCGTCGACCAGGCCAACGACTTCGAACGCAGCCGCGTGACGCACCCCGCCCTGCTCCGCTGGCTCGCCCGCGAATTGGTCCGGAGCGGCTACGACGCCGACCACGTACGTCGGCTCATCCTGAACTCGCACGCCTACCAGCGCGCCGAAGCTTCGTCCGCCAAGGCGCAGCCTGAGCTCTACGCCGCCCGCGCCCCGCGCCGGCTGTCGGCCGAGCAGGTCGTCGACGGGCTCTTCGCCGCCACGGGCAAGCCGTTCCGCACCGAAGAAGCTAGCCTCGACATCGACGGCATCCGCGAGTCGGACAACTCCATCTCCCTCGGCCAACCTCGTCGCGCGTGGATGCTGACCTCGACGTCGAATGAACGCGACCGACCGGCGCTGGCCTTGCCGCGCATCCAGGCCGTGTGCGACGTGCTCGCGGCCTTCGGCTGGCGCGCGAGCCGTCCTGACCCGCTGACCGACCGCGACATGGCCGCAAACTCCTTGCAGCCGGCGATCCTCGCCAACGGGGTCATGGGCCGCCAACGGGGTCATGGGCACTTGGCTGACCGGGCTGAGCGATGACCACGGCGTGACGCGTCTCTGCCTCGAAGCCCAGTCGCCCGAAGCCCTGACCGAGCAGCTTTTCCTCCGCCTGCTCACGCGCCGCCCCACGGCTAAGGAACTGAAGTTCTACGCGGACCGACTCCGCCCTGGCTTCGCGGAGCGCACCCTCGTCGCCACGCCGATGATCGTCGGCCCGCCCCCGACCCGCCGGCCGGCCTACTACGTCTCCTGGTCCAACCACCTCGACAAGGACGCCACGACCGTCCGCCAACAGCAGACCGAAGCCGCCCGCCGCGGCGACCCGGCCACGACGCGACTGAACCCCGCTTGGCGCCGCCAGGCGGAGGACGCGCTCTGGGCGCTGGTCAACGCCCCTGAATTCCTTTACCACTAACGCCATGGATCGCCGCACCTTCCTGACCGCCCTGGGCCTCGCCCCCTTTGCCGCGCAGCTCCCCGGCGCCACCACTGTCCATGCGCCCAAGGGCAAGGCCGAGCATTGCATCTTCATCTGGCTGGGCGGCGGCATGGGCCAGATCGACACCTTCGACCCGAAGGCCCTCGGCGAC
>JBEGRN010000293.1:0-2507 GCA_041180425.1 Verrucomicrobiota bacterium | reverse complement strand
CGAACGTCCAGCCCCGCGCCCCCTACTCCGCCCGCTGATGCCCGACCCCGCCTCGCACCATCCGGATATGTTCATCATCAAGGCCAGCACCCTGCCCCGTTTCTGGTGGCTCCGCCCCTGGACGACGGCCCGCACCCTCGCGGTGACGGTCGACGCCCTGCGGGCCTACGCCGACCGGGCCGACCTCGCCATCAAGGAGGCGCAGCAGAGCCGGACGCATTGGATCGCCAAGGCCGAGCGGGCCCACGCCGTCGCCCTGCACAACGAGCGCGTGATCCGCGAGATGGAGGAACGCTACCGTGGCTAAGTTCATCCCCGTCGAGCCCGAGAAGTGGGAGAAGATGGTCAAGGCTTGGGCCGAAAACGTGCGGCTGGAGACGGAGAACGCTCAGCTCGAGCACGTCATCAACTACTGGAAGATTGAGGCCGAGACTGACAACGCCCGCTGGCTTCGTGTTCTCGAGGAAAATGAACGCCTCAAGGCCGAGGTCGAGCGGCTGACCAAGGCCGGGGATGCGATGGCTTCTATTATCAAATACGAACCGGGAGTGAACACCTTTGACCCTGTTCCCGATGTGGTCAAACGATGGTACGCCGCCAAGGGGGTGCAGTCGTGAGCGACGTCGGCCGATTTTGCCACCTCCCCGCCTTTGCGGCCCTCTCCGGCGAGGTCTACCACATCAACGAGCGCATCATCACCGGCGACTACGCCCGCGCCAAGTTCGCCCTGCCCCACGTAGAGCGCCATATCCTGGACTACTCCGAGATCATGCGGAAGCAAGGCGCCGACGAGGTCTCCATCAAGCCATACGTCGGGGCCGGCGACTGCATCGGGCTGACCTTCTCCTATCGCATCGCGGAGGTCACCATCGAGGGCTCGTTAATCCCCCGCCGCCCGTGAAGGTTCTCGTAGCTTGCGAGTACTCTGGAGCTGTCCGTGACGCCTTCATCAAGGCTGGGCATGAGGCCATGTCCTGCGACCTTCTACCAACGGACGTTCCTGGGCCTCATTACCAAGGGAGTGTCCTAGAAGTTCTAGACGACGGCTGGGATTTGATGGTCGCCCATCCGCCTTGCACCCATCTAGCTGTTAGTGGTGCAAGGCACTTTAAGGCAAAGCAGAATGATGGACGTCAGCAAGCGGCTTTGGATTTTGTCAAGCGTCTGCTTGATGCCAACATCCCGCGCATCGCTTTGGAAAACCCGGTCAGCATCATTAGTTCACGCATCCGCAAGCCTGACCAAATCGTCCAGCCGTGGCAATTTGGACACGGCGAAACTAAGGCGACTTGCCTCTGGCTGAAAAACCTACCTTGCCTAAAGCCGACCAACATCGTGGAAGGCCGGGAACAACGCATCTGGAAACTGCCACCAGGAAAAGACAGGTGGAAACTACGCTCAAAGACGTTCCAAGGCATCGCCGACGCTATGGCCCAGCAATGGGGTTCGCTATAATGAGCCCCGTCCCCCTCGTCGCCCTGCTCCTGCTCGGTTGTGCTGCCAACGCCCAGTCCGACGCCCGCATCCTTTACGCGATCGGTCAGGTCGAGGGCGGCGAGCGTGACCAGCGTGGCGACGGCGGGGCGGCCCTCGGGCTATACCAAATGCACCCCGAGGCTTGGGCCGACGGCAACGCGCAGCTTCTTCGCGAAGGCCGCGAGCCCTTCCCCCGCTGGCAATGGCGTTCCCCGCTTGCCCAGGACATGGTCGCCCTTGCCTATCTGCGGGCCCTCAGAGGCCGTTTGACCGCCCGGGGCATACCTAACCCCTCCCCCGAGTGTCTGGCCCTCTGCTGGAACCTCGGCTTCACCGGCGCCGCGAGCATCGGCTTCCGCCTGTCGAACGCTCCGCCCGCCCGGGCATCGTACGCCGTCCGCGTAGGCAATCTAGTCCGCCGCTAGTTTATTTCTGGCAAGGAGTTTGCACGGCTGCAAGGGTCTTGTCCGTGGCCCTCATCGTAGCAATCGACCCAGGCGTGAACGGCGGGCTCGCCCTATTGGATCAGGACGGGCTCGTCACGGTGCAGAAGATGCCGGGGACTGACTACGAGGTTGTTTCCTTCCTCGTCGAGGTCTCCAACACCGCGAAGGAAATCGACTGCTACCTTGAGGAGCCGCCCCTCTTCGCGGGCAAGAACATCCCGGGCTCGGCCATCGGCAAGTTGATGTGGAACACGGGCGTCCTCTACGGCGCCGCGGTCTGCCTCGGCTGGAAGATGCACCGCGTCCGTCCCGCGATCTGGCAGAAGGCGCACACGTGCGGCACGAAGGGCGACCTCACGACCACCGCGTGGAAGAACAAACTCAAGGCCCGAGCCGCCGAGCTCTTTCCCACCGTCGACGTCACCCTCTGGAACGCCGACGCCCTCCTCATCCTGGACGCCGCCCGACGCGGCGCCATCAACTGACCTTTCTCCTCCTAATGAAACAACGCATTCCCGCTAACGAACAAACGACGAAGCACCTCGTTCCTCCGCCCATCCCCGTCCCGGGCACCTCGTACGTCAT
>JBEGRN010000292.1:0-2516 GCA_041180425.1 Verrucomicrobiota bacterium | reverse complement strand
CGTCGCCGAGAAGCCGAGCAACCTCGAGTTCCGCGGCATGTACGTCGACCACGGCGTGACCTACTTCAGCATCTACAACACCACCACGAAGCTCTCGGCTTGGGTGGCGCAGGGCGAAGCCCCCGCCGGCCTCGTGCCCGTCAGCGTGAAGAGCTACGACGCCGACACCGATTCGATCATCCTCGAGAACGCGGGTCAGCCCGTGAAGCTCTCGCTCAAGTCCTCCGTCATCGGCGTGGCCCCAGCGGCCGCCGCCCCGATGCCGCAGGTCGCCGCGGTCGCGGACACGAACTCGGCGCAGCAAATGCAAGGCGGCTGGGGCCGCGGTGGCTTCAACGGCGGCCAGCCGCCGACCCCCGAGCAGATCGCGGCCTTCCGCGAGCAGATGAAGCAGCGCGGCATGGACCGCCAGAACGGTGGCGCCGCCAACGGCGAAGGCGGCGTGGCCCCAACCGAGGGCGGCAAGCGCGACCGCGGCAACTTCTCGCGCGGCGGAGAAACCGCCACCGCCGCTCCGGCCACGGGCGCCGCACCGGCCGCCAACTTCGACCGCGGCGGCCGCACCCGCGGCGGCAAGTAACCCCCTCCCCTGCACCTTCCATGAACCGTCGCCTCACCACTGCCGCCCGCCGCACCTTGCGCCAGGGCTTCACCCTGCTCGAGATCCTCATCGCCGTCGCGATCGTGGGCATGCTAGTCGGCATCGCCGTCACGAACATCGACAAGATCCTCGGCCAAAGCCAGGAAGGCGTCGCCAAGCTCTTCGTCAACGAATCGCTCAAGGCCTCGCTGGTCCGTTATCGCATCGACCTCGGCGACTACCCGACGACCGAAGAAGGCCTCAAGGCCCTCATCACCGCGCCCGAAGGCAAGCAGGACCGCTGGCGCGGCCCGTACGTCGAAGCCAAGGGCGGCGCGCTCCCGCTCGACCCTTGGGGCGCCGCTTACCAGTACCGCTACCCCGGCGTGAAGAACACCGAATCGTACGACCTCTTCTCGGTCGGCCGCGACAAGGCTCCCGACACCGCGGACGACATCGGCAATTGGTAAACCGTCCGGACCAGTCTCGCGCGGGCCGCTCGGCGCGCAGCGGCTTCACCTTGCTGGAGACGCTGCTGGTGCTTGGGCTGATCAGCATGCTGGCCGCCGTGCTCATCGGCGGCTCGGCCTCGTTGCTGAAAGGCACCGCGCGCGATGACCCGGAATCGGCGCTCATGGCGTTGCTGCAGACCGTCCGCCGCCAAGCCGTCGAACAGTCGAAGGTCATCGAGCTGAAGCCCGACATCGAGGAGGACGGCGAGGAAACCGTGCTCTCCTATTCCTTCAACGGGCAGAAGGAGACCCTCCCCGTCGCCGGCGACACCCGCGTGAAGATCATCGCCCCGGAAGTGAAGGAAGCGATCCTGCTCGGCGGCCAGGTCGAAGAACGCGCCCTGACGCGCATCCGCTTCTACCCCGACGGCACCTGCGACCGCATGCGCGTGGAGATCCTGCGCAACCAAGCGCGGCGCGTGATCCCCATCGACCCCTTGACCTGCGCCCCGCTGCCGGCGGAAGACGCCAAATGAACCGCCGCGCCTTCTCCCTCATCGAGGTCCTCGTGGCCTTGGCCATCTTCGCGCTCGCCGCGGTGGGCCTCGGCGCGGCGTATTCGAACGTCCTGCTCGGACGCCAAGCCCTCAAGCAATACGACGTCGGCGCCGAAGACATGGCACGTTGCCGCGCCGCGTTGTTGGAGACCGTCAACTTCGACGACATCGAAACCGGCGGCGACGTCTACCTGCCGGACGACCGCATGGCGCGCTGGCAGGGCAAGGTCGAGCCCACCGCCGTCAGCGACCTCTTCCAGGTGACGCTCAGCGCCGAGATCCAAAAGGAAACCGGCGGCGAGTTCATCCCGATGAAGGAAGAGACCCGCCTGCTCCTCCGCCCCACCTGGTCGAACGCCTCGGACCGCAAGCTCATCCGCGACGCCGCCAAGGAGCGCCTGCTCAAGGAACGCGGCTACGACGAAGCCACCGGCGGCGGCACCCAATTCATCAGCGCGCCCACGCCCAAGAAGCCCCTCGGCGGCGGCAACAACAAGGGCGGCAACGGCGGCCAGACCAACGGCGGCAACAACAACGGCAAGGGCAACAACGGGAAAGGCAACCAGCCCGGCAACAACGGCGGACCCATCAACAACCAAGGCGGCAAGGGCGGTAACAATGGCGGGGCTCCCAACGGGGGTGGCCAGACCAACGGCGGTGGCCGCGGCGGCAACACCGGCGGCGCCCCGAACGGCGGCGGCAACAACGCAGGCGGTCGCGGCCCGGTCGCGCCCCTCCCCAAGCAATGAGCCACGCCCGCGCCCAGTCCCGCGGCTTCACGCTGCTCGAGACGCTCGTCTCGCTTGCCTTGCTCGGTATCCTGATGGTCACGCTGAACACCTTCCTCTTCTCCATGAGCGAGCTCTGGGGCGGGAAGCGCGACCAACGCCTCTTCGACCAGCACGTCCGCGCGGCCACCCGGCAGGT
>JBEGRN010000291.1:0-2534 GCA_041180425.1 Verrucomicrobiota bacterium | reverse complement strand
AGGCATGGCCCAAGGCCTGCGCGATGCGCTCGAACCGATCGTCGGCAAGCAGATGATCGGCAAGACCTTCCCGCTGCTCTGCGGCTTCTTCGTCTTCATTCTGCTGATGAACTGGAGCGGCCTGCTCCCCGGCGTCGGCACTATCAAGTATAACCACGACGGTCACTGGCTCGACGCCATCCGCCCGGCGAACTCCGATCTCAACACGACGCTCGCGCTGTCGATCATCTCGTTCCTCGCCTGGGGTTACTTCGTGCTGCGCTTCGCCGGCTTCAAGGTCCTCATCTACGATTTGTTCGGCAACAAGTCCGACCGTAAGGAAATCGGCTGGGGCATGTGGATCCTGCTCAGCTTCATCTTCATCGGCGTCGGTGGTATCGAGCTCGTCTCCATCGCCTTCCGCCTGATCTCCCTCTCGTTCCGACTCTACGGTAACGTCTTCGGCGGCGAGAACCTCATCCACTCGCTCGGCGGCATCGCCCCGTACGTCATCCCGGCCGCCGCTGGCATGCTGGAAGTGCTCGTCGGCGTGATCCAAGCCTTCGTCTTCACGCTGCTCTCCGCCGTCTACATCGGCCTCATCTGCAACCACGAAGGTGGCCACGACGAGGAGCACGCGCACTGACCCTTTCGCTTTCGAGGCGGGTGATTTGCTGGGAGTCCCCCAAGCGGCCCGCCGAGAAGAAACCAAAAACATAAACACACATGATCATCGCTGAAATCACTGGTTCCCTCCCTGCCGCCGTCGGTTGCTTCGCTGCCGCCATCGGCGTAGGTCTCGTTGGCGCTAAGGCCGTCGAGTCCGTGGGTCGCAACCCTGAGGCTTCCGGTAAGATCCTCGTCCAGTCCATCCTGGGCATGGCTCTCGCCGAAGCCGTCGCGTTCTACGCGATCTTCCTCGCCAAGTAATTGGCTAGGTGGTCGAGCCCCGCAAGGGGCTCGGCCAATCCCCTTTCTCAGCGCTGACCAAACCTCCCTTTCAAAGTCCTCACCATGACCTTCCTCTCCGCCCTCCTCGCCGCCGCCGAACACGCGCCCGCCGCCACCAAGGCTGCCGCCGCCCCTGCCGCCCACGACGCCCCTGCCGCGGCCGCTCATGGCCCGGTCGACACCATCATCCAGCTCTTCGGTAGCTTCGGCGTCGATGGCCCGCACCTGCTCATCCAGCTGATCAACTTCACGATCCTGGCCTTCGTCCTCTACCGCTTCGCCATCAAGCCGGCCCTCGGCCAGATGGAAGAACGCAACCGCCTCATCGAAAAGGGCCTCGCCGACGCCCAAGCCGCGACCCAGCGCCTCGCCGAAGCCCAGAAGGCTTCCGATGCCAAGCTGAACGCCGCTTCCGACGAAGCCGCCAAGATCCTCGCCGACGCCCGCAACGCCGCCAAGGCCGCCGTCGAAGCCGCCAAGGCCGAAGCCGCCGCCGCGCAGACCGAAGTCATCGCCAAGGCCAAGGCCGCCATCGAAGCCGACCGCGTGAAGATGCTCGCCGAAGTCCGCGGCGAAGTCTCCCGCCTCGTCGTCGAAACCGCCGCCAAGGTCCTCGAGCAGAACCTCGACGACGCCACGCGCGGCCGCCTCAACGAAGCCGCCGTCAAGCAGCTCGCCCGCTAAGCCCTTTTCCTGCCGATGTCCGCCGCCTCCGTCCGAGCTGAAGCCAAGCGCCTCCTCGCCCTCTCCCTCGAGGGCGGCGTGGTCTCGTCCGAACTGGTGGGCGCCGTGCTCGCCGCGCTGACGAAGTCCCGCTCCGCGCACCAGCTGCGCCCGCTGCTCCGCGCCTACCTCACGAACGTCCGTCGCGAGCTCGCCCGTGGCGAAGCCCGCATCGAGCACGCTGGTCCGTTGTCGCCGGCCGACGCCGACGCCATCGCCGCCCATTTCGCCAAGGCCCTCGGCCGCCCGGTCCGCCCGGTCGCCCGCCGCAACGACGCGCTCCTCGCCGGCTTCCGCGTGCGCGTGGCCGACGACGTCACCGACCTCTCGGCCTCGCTCCGCCTGGCCAACCTCGCCAAGTCCCTTTCCTGAACTCCCTCCTTAATCCTTAACCCGCTTTACCAAACACAATGAGCAACGCGATCGACCAGATCCAAAAAGCCATCGCCGGCCTTGATACCCGCGCCGGCAAGTCCAACGTCGGCACCATCGTCTCCCTCGCGGACGGTGTCGCCTCCATCGACGGCCTCTCCGGCGTCATGATGAACGAAATGATCGAGCTCCCGGGCGGCCTGCAGGGCGTCGCGCTCAACCTCGCCGAAGACACCGTCGGTTGCGTCGTCATGGGCGACATCTCCAGCCTCAAGGAAGGCATGGAAGCCAAGACCACCGGCCGTCTCCTTTCCATCCCCGTCGGCAAGGGCCTCCTCGGCCGCGTCGTCGACGCCCTCGGCAACCCGCTCGACGGCAAGGGCCCGATCGTCTCCTCCGAGCGTTACCCGGTCGAGAAGATCGCCCCGGGCATCATCCCCCGCAAGTCCGTCGACCAGCCGATGCAGACCGGCATCATGGCCATCGACGCCATGATCCCGATCGGCCGC
>JBEGRN010000290.1:0-2535 GCA_041180425.1 Verrucomicrobiota bacterium | reverse complement strand
ACCTGAATAATTAATCCCTCAGGCATCCTATCCGGTTTCCGGCCTCCCCTTGAGTTCGTCACCCTGTCTCGAGGTAGGGCCGAGCATCCCTGCCCGGTCGCGGCCCACCAAGGATGGTTGGCCCGACCCCCCCACCACCTGTAACGGCATCCATCCCCCATACTCCATACTCGGTACTCCATACTCTCTTTATTGGCTCTCTTGCCTCCCCTCGCCCTTCCCCATATTTCTCCTCCAACCCCACCTTACCCATGCGCCTCCCTACGCTTCTCCTCCTGCTGCTCGCCACGCTCGGCTTCGCCGCGCCGAAAGGTCCGACCCTCTCCGTCGGCGACAAGGCTCCGACCAAGCTTCCCTCCGCCTGGATCAAAGGCGATCGCGTGAGCGCCCTCGACCCGAAGAAGACCTACGTCATCGAGTTCTGGGCCACCTGGTGCCCGCCCTGCGTCGCCTCGATCCCGCACCTCGCCGAACTGCAGGCCAAGCTGAAGGAAGACGGCGTGCAAATCATCAGCATCCACGTCTCTTCCGGCGTCGACGCCGCGGATGACTTCGTCCGCAAGAACAAGAAGATGGAATACACGGTCGCCAAGGACACGCGCGGCGACGTCGGCAAGGCCTGGCTGACCGCCGCCGGCCAGAACGGCATCCCCTGCAGCTTCGTGGTCGCCGGCGGCAACGTCGCCTACATCGGCCACCCGATGTCCCTCGACGTCGAGAAAATCCGCGGGTTCATCGCGGAAGCCAAGGCGGCCGCCCCCGCGACTCCGGTGAAGAAGTAAGGAAGCTTAGGTATTGGCGGCAGGCGGTTAGCGGCTGGGCGATCACCAGGGGCTTTTGCTACGTGCCTTCCTTTGCGGAGGCCGCGGCGCAGCCAGGCCCATGCCACCGGCGACACCCCCCTATCCGCCATCGATTCAGCCCTCCATTCAGTCCTCAACGCAGCCCTCTATTCAGCCCTCTGTCCGCCCCTCCCTATACTCCATACTCAATACTCCATACTCTATTTGGCGGTTTGCCTCCCGGCATCCGACACCCAATGTAATCCTCATGCGCGCCCTGCTCCTGCTGCTGCTCACGGCCACCCTTTCCGCCGCCGGCCTGAAGGTCGGCGATCCCGCTCCCGCCACGCGCCCGGAGGCGATGCTCCAAGGTGAAGCGGTGAAGGACTTCAAGAAAGGCGAGGTCTATGTCTTCGAATGCTGGGCGAGCTGGTGCGGCCCTTGCGTCGCCGCGATCCCCCACCTCAACGACCTCCACAAGCGGATGGGCAAGAAAGGCGTCGTGATCATGGGCGTCAACGTCTGGGAAAGCGAACGCGACGCGGCCTCCGCGCAGCGCGCGAAAGATTTCCTGAAGAACCAAGGCGACAAGATGTCGTACCGCGTCGCGCTCGGCGGCAAGGCCTTCATCAAGGACTGGCTCGAGGCCGCCGACGTGAACGGCATCCCGCACGCGTTCGTCATCGCCGACGGCAAGGTGGCCTGGATGGGCCACCCGATGCAGCTCAGCGACGAGATCCTCGGCGACATCCTCACGGGCACGCCCCTCGCCGCCGCCGCGCCGGTCGCCGACAAGGTCCCGCAACGCCGCCTGAGCAAGCCCGCCGTCCCCGCCGGCACCAAGCCCAACGACCCGGAGATGGCCGCCGCCCAGGCGAAGCTCGACGCGCTCTCGGAAGCGATGCGCAGCCGCGACTGGGATGCCGCCGAGAAAGCCCTGCCCGCCGCCGCCGGCGTGCTCCCCGCCCAGGAAGGCAAGGAGCTCCGCGAATCCATCGAAGCGCAGATCGGCCTCGCCCGCGGCGACCCCAGCAAGTTCTACGCGCAGCTGAAGCGCCTGGCCGACGAGGAGTTCGACGACGCGGAGGCGATGAACGAGATCGCCTGGCGTCTGCTCACGATGAAGGCCTTCGAAGGAAAGCGTAACCTCCCGCTCGCGGAGAGATGCGCGGTGCAGGCGGTGGCGCTCACGAAGGAGACCCATTCCGACAAGCTCGACACGCTCGCCCGCCTCCGCTGGCTCCAAGGCCGCAAGGAAGAGGCCATCCGCTGGCAGATCAAGGCCGTCGACAAGGCCGACGAGCCGCGCATGAAGGCGCTCCTGCAGAAGACCCTCGACGCGCTGCTGAAGGGCGAGCTGCCGCCGGCGGACGAAGAAGACGAAGAGCCGAACCGCTGAGCGCCGGCGAGTGAGTTGAATGGTTGGATTGTTGTATCTTTAGATAGTGGGGCGAAAGCCGACACAAAACATCCGAGGTCAGATTTACGCGAATCATCCATCCAACGATCCAACCATTCAACGGGGGCTCCTAACCCCTCTGTCTTATTCTGCTGAAAGGGTATCCAACTCCGCCCGCCGATTGCCACCACCCGCGCCACCCCTTAACTTGCCTCCCACGTTTGCACCTTTGCGCTTAGGACAGCACGTGGTGCTGTCCCTACCCCCACCCCTACCCCTATTTAGCC
The DNA here is from genome assembly GCA_041180425.1 of Verrucomicrobiota bacterium. Classification (GTDB taxonomy): domain Bacteria; phylum Verrucomicrobiota; class Verrucomicrobiia; order Opitutales; family UBA953; genus UBA953. The sequence continues at coordinate 67 of JBEGRN010000290.1, read as the reverse complement.
CATGCTCCCCCGCCGCGACTTCCTGAAACTCTCCGCCTTCGCCTCGCTCGGGGCGCTAGCGGGCTGC
>JBEGRN010000289.1:0-3160 GCA_041180425.1 Verrucomicrobiota bacterium | reverse complement strand
GAAGTGACGAAGGCCGGTCTGCCAGACCCATCGCTTGCCGACCTTGTGGACGAGCCAAGCCTTCCAGTCGTCGCCGTCGACCCAGCCGGCCACGAAGCCGGAGCCCCAGCGGGCGGTCGCGAGGCGATGGGATGCGTATGCCATGGCCTCCTTCTGGCATAGGCACCCAGCGCTGAAGGCGTTCCCGCTGCCATGCTGGGTCAGGGCGATGCTGGCCAGCGTGTGGGTGTGGCCGTGGACTAGGCCGCCGCCGTGGACGGCGTAGTGAAGACCTTGCTTGATTGTCGCGTTCTCGCCGTGGGCATAGCCGTGTACGAAGGCCATCTTGCCTAGGCGGTAGGCGCCGAGATCGGCGTGATAGGGGAGGATGACCTTTGCGCCGGCCTTGCGGGCGGTGCGGTTGATGCTGTCCTTGATGTCCTGGCAGTAATCGCGCACCAGGGCGGACGAGCTCGACGCGATCAGGTTGTCGAGGCGGTGCTCGTGATTGCCCCAGAGGTAGACAGTGGGGCGGAAACGCTGCAGGAAGTCCATGCCTGCCTCTAGGTCGGCCTTCAGGGACTCGCCGCTTTCCGCGTCAGAGGTGCCGACGCCACGGCGCAAGGCGCGGAAGTCGAAGTGGTCGCCCCCGGCGATGCGGACTGTCGGTCGGTAGTCCTTGCAGAACTCCCAGAGGGCGGCCAGGGCTTCCGGGTCGGCCATGTCGCCGTGGGAGTCGGACGCAAAGACGAAGCGGATGGGCTCGCTCACGGCTGGCCTCCCTTCTTGGCGGCGTCCCAAAGTTTCATAGCTTCGTCATGGCAATCATACATTCCCATGCACTCGGAACACCCAGAGCACAACAAGGCGTTCCACATCGCATCCCCAGCCTTGGTCAGCCGCTCGACCTCGACCTTGAGGCTATCGCACTCGATTGCCAGCACGCTGTTCTCTGCTTGGCGGGCTTGGCACTCGGCCTTGAGGCGGGCGTAGTCCTCATAGCGGACCCATTCGCCCTTCGGGTGGATGGAGAACGGGACGCCGTAAGGGTGAAAGATGTCCTGCTGTTCTTTCTCGCCGGCTCCGGGGATGACGGCGTAATAGCGCTTCGGCTCGCTCACAGGCGCACCTTGCCTTTCACAGTCCGCGGGCGGTAAACCTTGGCGATCGTGAGCCCAAGACGGCGAGAGGCGCCGTAAAGGGTCGGGTAAGGGATGCCTGACTTCTCGGCAGCTTCTCGCAGGGTCAGGCCGCAAGCCCGGGCTTGTAGGAGGGTCTGCTCGACGGAGGCCGTGGTCTTGCGCTTGGGCGTGGGCTTGATGTTTGATGCGAGCAGGTTGCCTCCCTCGCGGCGGGCGTTGAGGGTCGTGCCGCCACCCCAGGCGAGTTTCCGGCGGCAACCAGCGGGCCACGTGGCGCCGACCTTTTCGAGGAAGGCGTTGATTACCTCGACCTTGACCTTGGCCATCTCGGCGGCCTCGTGGGCGGTGAAGTTCTGGCGGTAGGCCAGCCGGCAGGACGCGGCTAGGCGCTTTTCCTCGGGCGTCCATTTGCCCTGATCCTTGAGCCAGGTGCGGTGGATGCCGGAAGGGCAGCGGGCAAGGAACTTGAGGCGGTCAGGCGAGATGCCCCACTTCTTGGAGAGGTCGTAGAGGTCGCCGGGCTCGTCGCCGTAGCCGGAGAAGATAAAGGGGTCGATGCTCACAGGTTCCAGAGTTTGGCGGTTCGGATGCCGGCGAGCAGGACGCTTTCCTCGTCCCCGCTGGTGGCGAAGATGGTTTCATCCATGGAGACGCTGGCTATGACGTCCTCCATGCTCATGCTTTCCTCTGCGTTGGCGGCAATCCAGCCGTGGCGCACGACCTGGACAGTGTGCAGCTTGTAGCCGAAGTCATGACAGGCGCGGACGGCCACCTTGTATTCGTTGAGGTAGCGCCAGTCGGGCACGACGATGGTGCTGGCCGTGTTGTTGGCGTCGAGATCGTAAGCCAGCTGCTTGGCGAAGACGTCGACGTCGCGGCGGCGCATGGCTCGGCCGAACTCGACCAAGAGGTCGCGGTCAATGGCCTTGTCCTCATCGCGGTGGTAGTCCACTTCGATGTTAAGGTGCTGGGCGGCGATGTTAAGGGCGTTCTTCAGGTTATCGGCGTAGGCCATGCGCTTGGCGGCGCGGGCTCCGGCGATGATGCCCTTGGCGAAGGTGTCCTTGCCGGCGCGGGCGTAGCCGCAGATAAGGACGCAGTGCTTGTCGGACATGGTCAGCGGGGTTGCTCGACGATGAGGGCGGCCTTGGATTTATAGCCAAACTCATCCTTGAGGCCGTCAAACTCACGGACGAGCTGGTCGCGGACCTTGTCGGGTGACATGGTCAGTAGCAGGAAGTCCATGCGCGTCTTGACCAAAAGGATTAAGGCGGTGTCGGGGCGGGGTGAGCGTCTGGCCCTTCTTGGCCCAGGTCAGGCGGTATTTGTAGGTCGGGGCGCCGTTGCGGGGCTCGCCCTCGGTGACTTCCACCAGCGTCTCGGTGGTCTTGCCGGCGGCCTTGGAGACGTAGGCCACGAGGTCGTCGGGGCTCTGGCCGGCGAAGGCGCTGACATACTGGCCGGACATCTTGCCGACCATCATGGCCAGGGAGTTGGCGTATTTGGTGCCGTAGGACTGCGACAGGCAGTTGCCCTCGGCGTCCATGAAGAAGACGCGGCAGGACATGGTGCCGTCGTCCCAGGTGCGGACCTTCTCGGCCTTGGGCTTGGAGACGCGGAGGTGGTAGATGCCGGACTTCGTGATGGTCTTGAGGGCCGGGCGTTCGGGGGGCTGGTTCATTGTTCTGGGTGGGTTGGAAGGTTAGGAGAAGGAGAGCGGGATGGCCTCGCCGGGCTTCTTGTAGGGCTCGACCTTGATGATCTCGGCCGGGTAGGTCGGCCACGAGTCGAACTCGGTGCACTTCTGGAAGGTCGTGATAGCCTCAAGCATCTTGATGCCGCCGTCGGCAATCAGCTCTTGGTCGAGCTCAAAGACGGCGCCCTCGTAGGGGGCTTCCTTCTCGACGGCGATGATGCGGAAACCCTTGGGCGACTCGCCAAAGTTGAGTTTCCAGAGGTGCATGTACCAGGCGGCCTGCAGGCGGAAGTCCGGGTTGCGCTGCAGCTCGCGGCCGAAGCCGTACTGCGTCGCCTCTTCG
>JBEGRN010000288.1:0-2545 GCA_041180425.1 Verrucomicrobiota bacterium | reverse complement strand
CGACGCCAAGGAGATGCTGGCCGACTTCGGCGTGACCCTGACGGACTCCGCCGGCAACACGTTCCTTGCCATGGTCACGGACCCCTCGGTTTCCCAAGCTCTGCAGGCGGGCGGGTTCCTGGAGCAGACCTCATTCACGGCCAAGGTGGCCGCCGAGACCTCGCCGTGGACTGCCTCGGACGGCCGCGTAGGCGCCTCTGTGGCGGCTTTGAGCGGTGGGGTAGCGGTGTCTACCCTCGCCATCGGTAAAACGGCCTCTGTGGCCAACCTAGGGGTGCGTATCGTGGCATCCAGCCACAAGCCCGGGTCGGCTTGGGTCATCCTGCAGCTGACCACGGACACCCAATGAGCCGGGCGGCACGCGATTACGTCCAGTTCACCCCCCGCCTCAAGGGGTTTGACGCCTACACCCAGGCGCTCAACGAGTATCGCCTGTTCTCGGGCAAGTGCATGCGGGACGTCGTGATCGAGGAAGCCGCCCTGACCGCCCGCGAACTGATGGTGTTCACCCCACCCCTAGTCCAAGGCGGTGGCAAAGGTTTGTCCAAGGCCGCTGAGGTGGCCGGCAAGACCTCCGTCGAGAAGGACATCAAAAGCATCTTTAACTCGACGGCCGACCCCGAAGGGCGAAGCGCCTTCTCCCTAATGGGCATGGCCGTCGTCGCCGGTGACCGCTCCCTGTTCGAGAAAGCCCGCAAGGAAGGCGTGATGACGACCAAGTCCAAGGGCATCTTCCGAGGGGTGCTCGACGACGAAGACCCCGAGCGTGCCTATCGTCAGTTTAGCAACCGCTTCCGCGCGGCCTTCGAGGCCAAGGCCGGGCAGACCATCGTGAAGGACTTGAAGGGTACGCACGACGCGATAAAGGCCAAGTACGCGGGACGCATCCGCAAGAATAACGGCCCGGGCATCCCGAAGGAGCTGCGCGAGATCGCGGACGCGGCGGCCATGAAGGCCTACATCAAGAAGCAACAGCAGAACGTCGGCCGCCTGAAGGCCGGCTGGCTGGACGTCATCATGTCCCTGCCCAAGCCCGAGACTCCTGGCATCCAGAAGAACTTTGGCGTGAAGGGCGTCCCGGCTTGGGTCTTCCGCAACCGCAGCTCGACGGGCTACACTTCCTTTTCCGGGCAACCCAACACGGCCAACTTCGGCATGATCATCGGGAACAGCATCGGCGACAACGATGGGGTCTCGACCGATGCCAAGACGCTCGAGCGCGTGATGGCCGTCCGCACGGGCAAGCTCTTCAAACGCGCCGAGGCCTTGATGGTCTGGGGCGCCGACAAGTTTAACCGCAACTAACCATGGGCACCAAATCCATCCGACACATCTGCGAGGCCGTCGTCGTCTCCTATCTCCAGGGTAAGACCGAGCTGGCCGGCCTGCAGATTAATCCAGGGGACACCGCCACGCTGAAGGACCTGCCCACTGTGGCCGTCATCTGCGACAGCGCCGCCCCGCCGCCCGAGCTCCCCGAGGGCTTCGGCAACTTCGACTGCGCCGTCGAGATCTGCGTCTACTCTTCGGCCGACGCTCCGGCCACCCTGGAACAGCACCGGGCACGCTGCGCCCTGATCGAGGGCTTCATGGGTTGGGAGAGTCTGGCCGACATCAAGGCCGCCTTCGCCGCGAGCGGGGACGCCACCCTTTACGACGTCACGCCCGAGCCCATCCAGGACGAGCGGCAGTCCCGCATGTTCGGCAGCCGCATCCCCTACACCCTGCGGGTGGTCCTGCCGGCTTGACCGAGTCCCCAAGGTTAAGACACAACCATGGCTGCTTCCCTCAAAGGTGTGACCTGCCTCTACGGCATCGGGTCCGGCACTGTCACCAACCTCATCGTCCAGTCCTACACGCTGTCCAAGGCCTTCGAGCTGAACGACACTGTGCAGGACGAGACCGGCAAGACTGTGACCGCCCGCTACGACGGCGTCACCCGCGAGCTCTCGGTGGACGGCATCGCCAAGACCTCCGACATGCCGGAGATCGGCGCGTCCATCACCTTCGCGGTGCAGACCGACGTCGGTGCCTCGACCTCCTTCACGGGCGTCATCGAGTCCATCGAAGAGAAGGGCACCAACAAGGGCTTCGTGGCCGTCTCGCTGAAGGCCAAGCAGTGGGAGTCCATCTCGACCTACGCCTAATCCTTGGATAGGCGCTTCATTCAAGCGTTCACAGAGCCGGCCCGGGTGCGTATCCTGGGCCGCCTCGTTTATCCATTTTGCCTCAAGCATCGGCTCCAGCTGCTGGCGCTCGACTCGCCCTTCATGCAGGAGGGAGACCCGACGATCACGCCGTCCGACCTGCTGCTGGCCGTCAAGGTATGCGCCGAAGAGGACTTGGCGCCGACGTGGCGGGATACCTGGGAAGGCATCAAGCTGACGCGGTCCCGCAAATACATGGGCGAAGAAGGGCGCAAGTTCCTGCTTTACGCCGGGTCGGCCAACTGGCCGAAGTTCTGGGAGGCGACCAAACGGGACGGGAACACGACGGGCTCGCCGTGGATACTGTCCATCGTATGCAATCTCGTGAAACATGGGGT
>JBEGRN010000287.1:0-2556 GCA_041180425.1 Verrucomicrobiota bacterium | reverse complement strand
GGCGGGACGGAATGGATCGTCCCCGAGGAACCCAACACGACGCGCGCACCGGCGGCCTTGAAGGCCTGCACGACCTTGGTCTGGTTCTTGCGGTAGTCCTCGCCGATGGCGGCTTCAAAGGGGACGTACCGGAAATCGTTCATGCCGTAGCACGTCGAAGCGATCGTCGGCTGGAAGCGGAGGACGTCGTTCTTCATGCGGCCGAAGAAGCCGGCGGCGGTTTCACCGCTCCAACCGTATTGCCGGCATTCGATGCCGAGGTCGGGACGCGCCGCCGCGAGGTAGGCCTCGAGGATACGGCTATACATCTTCTGCTCGGTGATGGAGTCGCCACAGATGGCGTAGCGATCGCCTTTCTGCAGGAGCAGCGCCTTGGGCTCCGGGGCGAGGTGGCCGACATAGGTGTCGGGCACGCCCGGAGGCAAGGGCTGGCGTTCACGGGCGCCAAGGCAGACGGCGGCCAACAAGAGGGCAACGAGGATACGGGGCATGTGGGTTTGATAGCCGTCAGCGGTCAGGAATCGAACCCCTTTTTGCGAGGTGGACTTGCTTTCCCGCAGCAAATGGGCAATACTGACTGTCCCCTGCAGTGTTCGATAACCGCGGCAGCCTCCGTCTCCTACGAACATAATAATCGGGAGGTGCGACCCGACCGGCCTCGTCCGAGCCGTGGCAACGTACCGCCCACCTTAATCCAGGAAATACTGGAGCTCCAATCGGAACCGGCACAGGTGGGGGACCCTTTAAAGGATAGAAGATAGGTTACAGAGTACGGAGTACAGATGACGGAGCACGAAGAATTGAACCCTCTTCTGTCCGCTGTACTCCGCACTCTATAATCCATCCCCTATCCCCCATCCCCTCACTTACCCTATCCCCTCGCTTACCCTATCCCCTCACTTACCCTAAGTTCAAGGGGCCACCCTTGCAGAGGGCCGGATTGCCGAAGGTGTCCAGGCGATGACCGAAGGCATGCGCCAAGGCGAGGTGCAGACGGTTGTGGGCAGCCTTGGTGAACTTGAGGGCGCGGCCGGTCTTGAAGCCCAGTCCGCCGCCGATGAGCACCCAGGGGATGTCTTCGAGGGCATGGCTGTTCCCCTTCCCGAGTTCGTTCGTCCAGATAATCGTCGTGTGGTCGAGCATCGAGCCCGTGCCGTTCGGCTCCGGCGTCTCCTGCAGGCGCTTCGCCAAGAAGGCGACCTGCTCGGCGAACCAGGTGTTGATCTTGGTGAGCTTCTCGACGGACCCGGCGTTGAGGTCGGGGTCATGCGAGAGCGAGTGGTGGCCTTCTTCGATGCCGAGCCACTTCATGCGGGCGCCGCCGACGGAGTTCGTGAACTGGAAGGTGGAGACGCGCGCCAAGTCGTTCTGGAACGCGCTGACGAGGAGTTCGGTCTGCATCTTGGTGATGACCGGAATGTTGTCGTTCTCCATCATGACCCCGACCGCCGGCGAGGCCGGTACGATCAAGGCGCCGGACGACTGCTGCTCCTTCATGTTCCGCTCCAGCTCGCGCAAGGCGGTGGTGTGCTGGTCCAGCAGGCCACGGTCCTTGGCGTCGACGGCCTTGGCCACGGTCGCGAGGTCGCCCCGCAGGCCATCCAAGACGGAGACCATGCTCTCGCTTTCCTTCATCTGACCGTAGAGCTTGTCGAAGAGGTCGTAAGGATTGGAGATCGGGGCGACCGGCTGATTGGCGCCGACGTAGCTCCAGCGGGTCCATGGGTCGGCGCGGTTGCCGACGGAGACGCCGATCTCCAGCGAACCCATGCGGGTCTTGGTCTCGGGCTTCGACTGCAGGAAGCGGCGGATCTCCTGGTCGATCGACGGACCGCTGGCCCAACCGGCCGGCTGGCCGCCGCCGCCCATGATGTTGCCAGGGAAGAGCTCGATGCCCGTGAGGAGGCAGCTCATGCCGCGCATGTGCGAATCGCCGTCGCCGCGCACGAGGTTGTTCACGCCCTTGAGCGTGAGCAGCTTGTCCTTGAACGGCGCCAACGGCGCCAGGATGCGCTTCAGCTTGAAGTTGCTGCCTTCGCCTTCGGGCCAGAACTCCGTCGGGACGGTCCCGTTCGGCGAGAAGACGAAGACGAGGCGCTGCTTGGCGGGCGCCGGCTCCGCGGCATGAAGCGAGGTGAGCCCGCCCAGCAGGGGCAAGGCGGCAGCGGAAAGGCCGAGCTTACGGAGGAAGGCGCGGCGGTCGTGGAGTTGCATAAAGGCGGTGGGGTTACTGCTGGAGGGCGGCGACGACGGCGACTTCGACCGCGAGGTTGCGCACGTGGTAATGGTCGCGACGGAAGCGTTCCGTCAGCTGACCGAGGAGTTCGGGCGAATAGGCCGTGGTCGGCTGCTTGACCATCGCCTGGAAGAGGTTGCGGACAAAGCCCGCCTGACCGGCTTGGCTCTCGGCGGCATGGACGGCGACGTCGCGCGCGCCCTTCAGCGTCAGGACCGTGCCATCGGCGGCGGTGTATTCGGAGACGGTGTTCACCGGCTTGGCGTTGTCGGTCTCACGGACGCGGCCCACGGCGTCGAAACGTTCGAAGCTGAAGCCCA
>JBEGRN010000286.1:0-2577 GCA_041180425.1 Verrucomicrobiota bacterium | reverse complement strand
GTGCCGGTGATGATGTCGACCCGGCCTTGGCAGCCGCGGTATTCATGCGTCCCGCGGCCGGTCTTCCCTAAGAAGCCGACGGCATGCGAATCGTCCATCATGACGACGGCGCCATGCTGGTCGGCCAGGTCGCAGATTTCCTTCAAGGGGGCGATGAAGCCATCCATCGAGAAGACGCCGTCCGTCGCGATCAACTTCACGCGCGCCCCTTTGGCTTCGACGAGCTTGGCCTCGAGGTCGGCCAAGTCATTGGTCGCGTAACGGAACCGCTGGGCCTTGCAGAGGCGGATGCCGTCGATGATGGAAGCGTGGTTCAAGGCGTCGGAGATGACCGCGTCTTCCGGCCCGAGGATGGTCTCGAAGAGGCCGCCGTTGGCGTCCCAGCAAGACGAGTACAGGATGGTGTCCTCCGTGCCGAGGAAAGCGCTGATCGCTTCCTCCAGCTCGCGGTGCAGCGTCTGGGTGCCGCAGATGAAGCGCACCGAGGCCAAACCGTAGCCCCAGCGCTCCAGCGCGGCGGCGGCGGCGGCCTTCACCTTCGGGTGGTCGGCCAAACCGAGGTAGTTGTTGGCGCAGAGGTTGAGGACCTCGCGGCCGTCCTTCAGCCGCACCCGCGTGCCCTGGGCGGAGGCGATGAGGCGTTCTTGCTTATAGAGTCCGTTGGCGCGGACGTCGGCGAGCCGTTGGGCGAGGAGGCCTTGCAGGGGTCCGTACATGGTGGTCAGATTTGGGTCCAATCGAGGACGACTTTGCCGGATTGTCCAGAGAGCATGGCTTCGAAGCCGGCGCGGAAGTCGCGGGCGGGCAAGCGATGCGTGATGGCCGGAGTGACGTCCATGCCCGACTGCAGCAGCGCGATCATCTTGTACCAGGTCTCGTACATCTCGCGGCCGTAGATGCCCTTGATGTGCAGGCCGCGGAAGATGACCTTGTTCCAATCGATGGCCGCCTTCCCGGGGATGATCCCGAGCAACGCGATGCGGCCGCCGCATGCCATGTTGTCCAGGATCTGGTCCAAGGCGCGGGCATTGCCCGACATCTCGAAGGCGACGTCGAACCCTTCCGTCATGCCGAGTTCCTGCTGGACGTCGTGCAGGCTCTCCTTTGAGACGTCGACCGCGCGGGTCGGGCCCAGCTTACGGGCGAGCTCGAGGCGCCAGGGATTGACGTCGGTGATGATGACCTTGCGGGCGCCGGCGGCCTTTGCGATCGCGATGGACATGATGCCGATGGGGCCGGCGCCGGTGATGAGCACGTCCTCGCCGACCAGGTCGAAGGATAGGGCCGTATGGACGGCGTTGCCCAAGGGATCGAAGATCGCGGCGACGTCGTCCGGGATGTCGTCGGGGATCGGCACCACGTTCTCCATCGGCAACGACAAGAACTCGGCGAAGGCGCCGGGGCGATGGATGCCGACGCCCAAGGTGTGGGCGCAGAGGTGACGCCGGCCGGCACGGCAATTGCGGCAATGACCGCAGACGATGTGGCCTTCGCCGGAGACCCGCTGGCCTTTGCGCAGGTGGGTGACTTCGCGGCCGAAATCCTCGACCACGCCGATATATTCATGGCCCACCGTCAACCCGAGAGGCACGGTCTGGGCGGCCCACTCGTCCCACTTCCAGATATGCACATCGGTCCCGCAGATCGCGGCCTTGCGGATGCGGATGAGCACGTCGCGGTCGCCGATGGTCGGCGCTGGCACGTCGGCCAACCACAAGCCCTCCCGGCCTTCCTTTTTTATTAAAGCTTTCATCAAAAGTCGTATACGGTCGTTTAGGTGACCGCTACGGTAGACCCGTGGCCTTAAAGTGGAAAGGAAATGCCCGCCCGTAGGGTGATTTTTTGTTGAGCGAGGTCGGTCGAATCGACAGCGTTATGCTCATGTCCAATCCCCAGGACCCCACGCCACCTGCACTCCCGTCACCTGACGCTGAGCGTCCCGTGGTGCAGGTCGAAGCCGTGGTCGAAGAAGAGGGCCTGGGGCAGAAGCGCGCCAAGCGCACGTTCTGGCAGAAGCTCGGCGGCGAAGGCTTCATGGTCTCGGTGGCGATCCACGTGATCTTGGTCATCATCGCGGCGTTCCTGATCATCTCCGTCACCAAGGAGTCGGCCAAGAAGGATCCTGATTCCTTCTCCACGGGCGCCGGTGGCGGCGCCGCCGGCGACAAGGCCAAGCAGTTCAAGACCCGCCTGCAGCCCAAGAACCCGAAGACGACGGCCAAGACGCCGACGCGCATCACTTCCAAGAGCACCACGGCGACCATCGCATTGCCCGACGTCCCTTCCGTCGCCGTTTCCTCCATGAACGCCGGCCTGATGGGCGGCGGTTCCTCCAAGGGCTTCGGCGGTGGTTCCGGCGGCGGCATCGGCTCCGGCATGGGCGTCGGCCGTGGCAACGGGAAGAACTTCGTCTCCGTCTTCGGCAGCAAGATGGCCGTCAATGGGCTCCCAGGGACGTTCTACGACTTCAAGCAGAACAAGTCGGGCAAGCCGACGCCCATGATGGGCGGGGCGCCCGAGAAGTTCGGCGACCCTTCGAACGGCCCAGCCATCGGGCTCTACAGCAAGGCCGTGAAC
>JBEGRN010000285.1:0-2615 GCA_041180425.1 Verrucomicrobiota bacterium | reverse complement strand
TCGGCGGGCGCGGTGGAGACCTTGCGCCTGCGTTCCGACCAAGCGCCGGAAGTCGGCGCGGCCGAGGTCGGTCGGCTGGGTTATGCGGAGACGATCGCTACCTATGCGCCGCAGGCCTTCGCCGGTTTCGGCTGGCAGGACACCATCATCTTCTTCTGCGACGACGAGCGGTTCTCCTACCGCGCGCCGGCCGACCTCGTGGACCCGCGTTCCGGCGTGGTCTGCATCCCGAACAATTACCAGTACGGCCCCGGCCGTACCCTTGACGAAGGCTGGCTCCGCGTCACCGCGCTGGCGAACCATGACGCCTGGTGCCGGCTGCCCGAAGCCGAGTACCTCGCGCAGAAGCAGGCTTGGTGCGCCCGGCTGAACCGCGTCGCCCGTCGGCACCTGCCGGCGGTGGCGGACGCCGCCCATGACGCCGCGGTGACCTCGACGGATGTCTTCACGCCCCGGACCGTCCGCAAGTTCACGGGGCACCTCAATGGGGCCATCTACGGGGCCCCCGCCAAGCGTCGCGATGGCCGGACGGATGTCTCCAATCTCTTTCTAATAGGCACGGATCAAGGGTTCCTGGGCGTGACCGGCGCAATGCTTTCTGGCATTTCGATGGCCAACCTGCATGGTCTGAAGGCCTGACCCCTGCCCCATGAGCCAGCCTGATTACTCGTCCCCTCCGCGTCCGTTATGGAAGGACCTGCTGCACCCCGCCGTGATCGTCGGGGCGCTCGGCTACTTCGTCGACATCTACGACCTCACGCTCTTCATGACGGTGCGCGAGAAGAGCCTGGCAGGCCTGGGGCTCAACCATCTCATCAGCGGGGCGCCTTGGTATCAGGACCTGCTTTCCTGGCAGATGGCGGGCATGCTGCTTGGCGGCATCTTCTTCGGGATCTTGGGCGATCGCATGGGCCGCCTGACGACGCTGTTTGGCTCCATCCTGCTGTATTCCATCGCGAACATCGCCAACGGGATGGTCGATACCTTCGGCGCCTACGCTGCGTGGCGGTTCATCGCCGGCATCGGCTTGGCGGGCGAATTGGGCGGTTGCATCGCGCTCGTGTCGGAGACCCTGTCCAAGGAACGCCGCGGTTATGGCACGGCCTTGGTCGCCACCGTCGGTGTCTTCGGGGCGGTCGTCGCCGGCTACATGGCCGACCATGTCGATGCCATCGGCGCGTTCTTCGGGACGGCCGGTTGGCGCGTGAGTTACTACATCGGCGGTGGCTTAGGCTTGGCCTTGCTGCTGCTGCGCGTTGGCGTGCATGAGTCCGGCATGTTCCAACATGCCAAGGAGTCGGCCAGCGAAGGCTCGGTGGCCCGCGGGAACTTCCTGGCGCTCTTCACGGACCGCGAGCGCTTCGCGCGCTACGCCCGTTGCGTGCTCATCGGCCTGCCGACTTGGTTCATGATCGGCATCCTCGTGCAGCGGGCGGCCACCGTCTTCGCCCCGGCGGCGGGCATCCAGGGCGAGAAGGTGCAGACGAACTGGGCGGTCGCCTCGTTCTACCTGGGGCTGACCTTCGGCGACCTCGCCAGCGGCCTCGCCAGCCAGCTGCTTCAGTCGCGCAAGAAGGTCGTCTGCGCGTTCCTGCTCTTCAGCTTGGTCTGCGTCGGCGTCTACCTCTATGGCGCCGTTGGCTGGACCTCCTCCGCCTACTACCGTTTGATCTTCCTGATGGGCTTCGGCATGGGCTACTGGGCCCTGTTCGTCACCATCGCGGCGGAGCAGTTCGGCACGAACCTGCGGGCTACCGTGGCGACGACGGTCCCCAATTTCGCGCGCGGTTCGCTGGTGCTCCTGACCTTCTGCTTCACGATGCTCATCGGCACGAAGGAGGCGCCGCAGTATGCGCCCTCCACCGCGGGCCTGGTCCTCGGCGTGGTCTGCTTCGGCGCGGCCTTCTTGGCGCTCTGGAAGATGGAGGAGACCTTCGGCAAGGACCTCGACTACCAGGAGCAGAAGTGACGCTTACTTCTGCGCGGTCGGCGCCGGGCGGTCGGCCACGCAGCGGAAGCCGACGTGGTTGGTCGACGTCAGCGTATCGAGCCCTTGGCGCGAGGCGACGCGGAAACGGAAGCAGTAGCCCTCGTCGCAGAGCCAGGAGCCGCCGCGGATGACGTGCTGGCCGAAGCCGGTCTGCTCCGGGTCGAAGCCGATGGCCGGTCCGAGCGGATTGGCGGCGGGCGAGACCCGGTAGAAGTCCGGGTGGTACCAGTCCTCGCACATCTCCCAGACGTTGCCGGCCACGTCATAGAGCCCGTAGCCGTTGGGCGGGAAGCTCGCGACCGGGGCCACGTCCTTGAAGCCATCCGCGCCCGTGTCGTTGGCCGGGAACGTGCCCTGCCAATGGTTGCACATGTACTTTCCGTTCGGGCGCTCTTCGTCTCCCCAGACATACGGCTTGTCCTTGAGGCCGCCGCGGGCGGCGAATTCCCATTCGGCTTCGGTGGGGAGGCGCTTGCCGGCCCACGCGGCGAAGGCGTGCACGTCTTTCCAGGTGAGGCAGAGCACGGGGTAGTTCATGCGGCCCTCGATCGACGAACCTGGGCCGTTGGGCGTGCGCCAAGTCGCGGCGACCGTGAACTTCCACCACGGCAGGTTGCCGCTCGTG
>JBEGRN010000284.1:0-2618 GCA_041180425.1 Verrucomicrobiota bacterium | reverse complement strand
CCCTGATCGTCCGTTTCTTCAAGGAAAACCCGAAGAAGTAGTGGTCGTTGACTTCAGGGCGTCGCTGATGGGATTCACCGCTGGCTGGCTTCGGCCTTGGCCTTCACGTGGTTCATCACGCGCAGTTGGACTTGGCCGACGATGTGACGGGTCCAGATATTCCAATACGTCGCCGGCGTGATGGTCAGCAAGTAGCGGCTGGTGCCGATCAGGCGGGTACGGCCACCAGGGAGCGCTTCCAGGCGGAAGCCACCTTCCACGCTCGCGTAGGTGCTGTGCAGGTGCGGGGTATCAAGGTCTTGGCCGAAGAACGTCGCTTCGCGCATCGCGGCGGGCGTGTCGAGGACCGTGAACTTCAGTTCCTGCTCCGGTTTCCAGACGGAGATCAGCTCGGGCATGTCGCCCGTGCTGAGGCGGCAGACACGGGCGGCGCCGACGCCGCCGTTGCCGACGACGTAGGTCTCCAGCGGGTGAGCCACGCCGAGCACGAAGAGCGGTTCGGTCGGCTTCGGCAGGTCGCGGATGTCCTTGAGTTGGGCCCAGACCTGAGCCGGCGTGGCGTTGATGATGACTTCGGAGGAAACGACGTCCTCGAGCGGTGCAGGCGGCGTCAACGCTTCGCCCGCAGCGCAGACAATGACCAGCAGCCAGGCGGCCGATTGGACTTGATAGGCCGGACGAGCGGTCAGGGCGGCCAACCAGTGGCCGAGCATGGCTCCGATGATGCCGAGGAAGCCGACGGGGAGGGCGGCCATCAGCACGCACACGACGCCTTCCATCGCGGCGAAGCCGAGGATCGTCAGGATGGCCGTGAGCGTGAGGAAAGCGGCGCCGATGCTCTGCGACATCGTGCGGCCGGCCCGGGCGCTGAGGAAGCCGGCGAGTCCGGCGGTCACGAGCGGCAGGACGACGAGCAGGGACAGGCTCAAGTACTGGTCCTCGCGCGGGAGGAACTTGCGTTCAGCCAATGACGTGAGCCCAAAGATCATGACCCAGCACAGCAGGGCCGGAATCACTAGCTGACCGGCCAAGCGATCGGAGGTGCCCGTGGCGCTAGCCTCGTCATCCGCGGACGATCCCATCCAGAGCACGATGCCCAAGCCGAGGATCGGGACGCAGCTCAGCAGCGCCCAGAGCGCGGGGAAGTCGGAGCGCACACGCACCGCGCGGCGGTAGGCCAGCCAACCCGTCAGGAGGAAGGCGAGCACCGCGAGGGCGATGATGACGAAATCGTAAGCGCGATGGGGCGGGGCGACGGCGACGTCGCGGCTCACGACCTGTAGGTAGGGATCCCAAAGCGCGGGGGTGATGCGCACGACGAGGAGCGCGTTGAGCAGGGCGGCCAGCGGCAGGCCTAAGAACAAGTAAGCCAACCGGCTAGGGAAGGTGGGTTGCGCGGGAGGCTGCTCACTCATGGCGACAGTCTCCCTCGGTTTCGGGAGCAGGCAAGAACGCTCCGCCGTCCGCTGGGGCTATAAGAGGGTGTTCCTCGGAGGCACTGCTGGCTTATGGCAGGCCCAGGCCAAGCGGATTATTCCCCCTTCTTCTTGGCGCCCTTGGGCTTGCCCTTGCCCTCGCCAGGCGGGCGTTCCTTGCCCGTGCCGACCAACGTCTTGGGGTCGGGCGTCGGCTTATCCCGTGGGCCCGTTTGCTCGATGCCGCCGCGGACGGCGAGGACCAGTTGGGCGGAGGTTTTGTCGGCGTAAGTGACAAGCCCTGACGAGAAGTCGACGTACCAAGCCCGTTCCGGCCGATTGGATTGCGTGGTCGAGGACCAGTAAAAAGCGGCGGCCGCGGAGGGGAAGAACGCGCGGTCGAGCGAAGGCTGCGTGCGTCGGTCGTCGCTCAAGGACCGGAGCTCCTTGATGTTGGGCAAGCGCCAGTCTTTCTGGCCTCCTAAGTTGAGTTCGGTGCAGTAACGCAAGGCGTCTTCCCAGCTGAGTTTGGCCGACCCGCCGACCTTCTGCCAACACAGGCCCGTGCGTTGGTCGGTGACGGTCCCGTCGCCATTGTCCTTCAGGCTAGGGCCAGGCCCCAAACTGGAGGTGCCGCGGACGCAACGGACATGGACGGGACGCTCGCCGCCGGCGCTGACGGTCTCCGTCTTGGCATGCGCGCCGATGCCGCCGCCCGTATTGACCAGCCAGACCTTGGACGCGTCGTCGGCACGCGGGGAGTTGGTCCACCAATAGCGCGCATCGGTCTTCGTGAAGAACGTGGTGTCCATGGCTGGCCCGTGCATCCCGTGGTTCATCAGGCTCAGCAATTCCATGCTGTTGGGCAGGCGCCAATCGGATTTCTCGGCCAGCCGGAGCGATTGCGCATAGGCCTGGGCCCGTTCCCAGGTCATCTCGCCGCCGTCGGTCTTCTGCCAGATCAGGCCGGTCACGAGGTCGGTGATGGTGCCGTCTTGGTTGTCCTTGTACGCGGGCGCGCGTCCCGTAAAGTCGGCGTCTTCGCCGAAGGTCTTCGTGTAGCGCGTGGTCAGGCCAGTGTCAGGGAACCCAGATGGCTTCGCAGGCTCGGCGGCCCAGGCGAGCGTCGCGGCGCCAAGCCCGGTCAAGGTCAACATGAAGGACGATCGCATAGGTCGAATCGAAGTCTAGGGTCGGCGGGGG
>JBEGRN010000283.1:0-3308 GCA_041180425.1 Verrucomicrobiota bacterium | reverse complement strand
TGGGCGTTGCGCCAAGTCATCGCCCAGCAGCGCCTGGACCTAGAAGCGTGAGGCTGGTTTTCGGTGATGAGGTAGGGACAGCACCACGTGCTGTCCTCGATGCTTTTTAAGGTAGGGGCGTGGCTTCGCCGCGCCCTCCTAGGATCAGGAGTGCAAGGCATAGCCTTGCCCCTACCCGCGGGCGATGCCCGCGTTGACATTCGCACGTCTGTTGGCGAACGGACGCGACGCAGTCGCGTCCTACCCGACACAGCATGAAAAGGGGGACCGGGGACCGGGATGTTGGCGCCTTTCCTTTCGGCAATCTGTACTCCGAACTCCGTACTCTTCTGGAAATACCCCTTGTCCCCTCGCGCGGCCCTGACGCGCAGGTAGGGGCGTGGCTTCGCCGCGCCCTCCTAGGATCAGGAGTGCAAGGCATAGCCTTGCCCCTACCCGCGGGCGATGCCCGCGAATAAAGGCAACTAGGTTGGCACGTAGTGCCAACCCTACCTCGAGACAGTGCAGTCCCTACCTCCAGACATTACCAACCCTACCTCGATAGGTCGTGACGCCGTCCCGACCCTACCTATTACGCATCCAGCCGATGAGTTTGCTGAACCAGCGGGTGGGTTTCGCGGCAGCGCCGCGGCGTTCACGGAGGAGGGTGAGGATTTCCTGGCGGCCGAACATCGTGGCGTGCGGCAGCGCCGCGGCGTTCACGGAGGAGGGTGAGGATTTCCTGGCGGCCGAACATCGTGGCGTAGTCGACGGGCGTCGAGCCACCTTGGTCGGCGAGCGGGTCCGCGCCTGCGTCGAGCAAGAGCGTGGCGATGTCCGCATAGCCCTTGAAGGCGACGCCGCCCAAAGGCGTCTGGCCCTTGGCGTTGCGTCGGTCGACGGTGGCGCCGGCCTTGAGCAGCATCGCCACGGTGGCGGCGTGGCCATGGTAGCTGGCCAGCATGAGGAGCGTGTTGCCCTTGGCGTCTTGGAGGTCCACGCCGAGGCCTTGCTGGAGCAAGGTCGAGAGTTCTGCGGACTTCCCTTGCCGGGCCAATTCGGCGGCAGGGTCGGGGAGGGTCGGCGGGTTGGCGTCGCTCATCCTACTTGGCTGTCAGTTGGGCGATTTCCGCGGAGAACTGTGCCTGCAGTTCGGCTTGGACCTTTGCCTTGGTTTCCGGCGCGAAGAGGGCGTCGAGCGATTCGTACGGGCCTTGGGGTTTCACTTGGCGCTTCATGAGCGTCAGCAGGAGCTCTTTGGCCCAGTGGTTCAGCGTCGGGCGCTTGGCCGCGGCTGCGGCCGCGAGCAGGCGTTCGCGTTGCCGCAGGGTCAGCGAGCACTGGGCGGTGAAATACTTCTTGTTGAGTTCGATGTCGACCCGCGTGCTGAAGGCGCCGGCGCCTGGGAGGTCGAGCCAAGCCTCGCGGGCCTTGGCCACTTGCGCTTCGCTGTAGCCGAGCGCGGTGAGCGCTGTGCTCGCCATGAGCAGGTTGCCTTCGGGCGTCATGTGCACGCCATCGCCGGTCAGCCCGTGCAGGGGGTCGGCCTTCTTGAGGGTCTCCACGAACGCCGGGTAGAGGTCGATCAGCAGGCATTGGCGCTCCTTCGCCAGACCGCGCAGGAACGCGCTGTATTCCCCGAGGCTCTTCGTCTGGGCGCTGTCCCAAGCCCCCGCCGTCGTCGTGGTGCAGAGCGCGACCTTGATCCCCGCCTTTTGGCAGCGTGTCACGATCTCGGTCATGTTGGCCTGGTATTGGTCGAGGGGGATGCCCTTGGCGCCGTGGATCACGTCGTTCATCCCGCAGCTGATCGTGACCCAGTCGGGCTTCTTGCTCAGGACATCGCGCTCGAGGCGTGCAAGCATGTCGTTCGACTTATGCCCGCCGATGCCGGCGGGGAGAGGCGTGATGGCCACGCCGTTCGCCTGCAGGCCGGCCACGACCAGGCGCACGTAGCCATGGGGGTTGGTCCAGCCTTGCGCGGTGATGCTATCGCCGAGGAATGCGACCTTCTCGCCCGACTTCAGCACCGGTTCGGCGCGCAAGGCGGCCAAAGGCGCCAGGAGGAGGGCGGCGCAGAGGGCGAAGGCGGACTTCATGCAGTCGAGGTTGGCGGACATCCTCGAATTGAGAAGCCCTAAGGAAGCCTTTGGTTCTTAGGTTGTCGCTGGACAGGCCGTGGAAGGTCGAAAGACTGGATTAAATCCGCCATGACAAAGCGTCGCATCATCCTCGCTGGGGGATCGGGTTTCCTCGGGCGGCTTCTGGCTGAGCGATTAGCTGCAGCGGGAGACGACGTCGTGGTTTTGACCCGTCGTCCCGATGCGGCTAGACGCTCTTACCGAGAAGTTGCTTGGGATGGGCGGACATTGGGGCCTTGGGCCGCGGAGTTCGAGGGTGCCAACGCGGTTGTCAACTTTGCCGGGAAGAACGTTAATTGCCGCTATACCCCGGAAGCCTTGGCGGAGATCAACGCCTCACGGGTCGATTCCGTCAAAGTCGTGGCTGCAGCCATTCGTCGCTGTGCACGTCCCCCGCACGCCTGGATTCAGGCTGGCTCTATGGCCATCTATGGTGACGCAGGGGAAGCCCTCTGCACGGAAGACGCGCCGCCCGGCGAAGGCATTCCCGTTGATACGTGCCTACGATGGGAGCAGGCATTTGCGGAGAGCCCGACACCTGGGACGCGGCGTGTTTGGCTGCGCATCAGTTTTGTCCTTGGCCGGCGGGCGGGGGCGCTGCGCTTCCTCGAGGCCGTGACGAAGTGCTTCCTCGGAGGCACCGTCGGCTCCGGGCGCCAGTATATCAGCTGGATCCACGAAGAGGACATGATGCGCGTCTTCGAGCGCACCTTGGAAGATGCCACGATGGAGGGGCTGTACAACGTCGCTACCCCGCATGCGGTGCCCAATGCCGTCCTCATGCGGGAGCTTCGCCGCGTCCTGCGCCGTCCCTGGTGTCCACCCACCCCGGCATGGCTCATGCCCTTGGGCTGCTGGCTCTTCCGGACCGAGCCCGTCCTCGCCCTGACTGGACGCCGTGGCGTGCCCGCGCGTTTAACCGCCGCAGGGTTCACGTTCCAGCATCCTGAGTTAGCGGGGGCCTTGGATGACCTGTATCGTAAGGGCTAGGGCAGCACGCGGTGCTGCCCCTACCCGATAAAGATGCGGACGGCCTGAGGTCGCAGCTCCACTGCTCGTCCCCTAAGCATTTTTGTTTTCAACACGCCCGACCACTTCCCGGTAGCGCCGCTCGTAGTCGGGATGGTTGGTGCCCATCCAGCGGTCCCAGAAGTTGAAGTAGAGGCCGTAGTTCCCTTTGAAGCTATC
>JBEGRN010000282.1:0-2639 GCA_041180425.1 Verrucomicrobiota bacterium | reverse complement strand
CAGGTCACGAACTCGTCCTTGAAGAGGCTCTTGCCGTCGACGTCGAAGGCGCCGGCGGTCAGTTGCGTAGCCAACGCCTGCAGGGCAGGGTTGCTGACGTGCGCCCAGGGCGTCGTGGCGGCGATCCCCGCCGCGGCGACGAAGCGTTCCCAGAGCCGTTGCGGCATCGCCACGGGACTGAACGTCGTGAGCTGCTTGCGCGGGTTCTGCTCGCGGACCTGCGTCAGCTCCTTGAGCAGCGATTCGCGGGTATGCGGCGGTACCCAGTTGATCTGGATGGGGAAACGGTAGCCGGCTTCGGCGAAGCCGCGGGCGCCCCAGGCGGAGAGCTTGAGGATGGCCGGGCCGCTGAGGCCCCAATGCGTGACGAGGATGGGGCCGTCGGTCTTGAGCTTCGTGCCCGGCGCGGTGACGACGACGTTCTCGACCGACACGCCCGAGAGGTCCGTGAGGCGCGGGTCCTTGATGTGGAAAGTGAAGAGCGACGGCACCGGCGGGACGATCGCATGGCCGAACGACTCCGCGATCGCGAGGCCGCCCGACGCCTTATTGCCGCCCGTGGCGACGATGAGCTTCTCGGCTGCGTGCGTGGAGCCGTCGCCGAGGTGGAGCAGGAAGCCGGTCTCGGTGCGCTCGACGCGTTTGACCGCGGTCTGGACGCGGATGCGCACGAAGGCGCGGTTGGCCGCGGCCTGGAGGCAGTCGACGATCGTGCCGGAGTCGTCGGTCACCGGGAACATGCGGCCGTCTTCCTCGGTCTTCGTGCCGACGCCGCGTTCCGCGAACCAGGAAATGGTGTCGCGCGGCTGGAAGCGATGGAACGCCCCGAGGAGCTCCCGGCCGCCACGCGGGTATTTCTTCACCAGCTCGGCCGGTTCGAAGCAGCTGTGCGTGACGTTGCAGCGCCCGCCGCCGGAGACCCGGACTTTGGCGAGCAGGTGCGGCGTGGCCTCGAACAGCGTCACCACGCCGCGGCGTCCGAGCTTCTCGGCGCAGGCGATCGCCGCGAAGAAGCCGGCGGCTCCTCCGCCGACGACGGCGACAGGGCGCGGTTCAGGCATGCCGCCAAGTTGGGGCGGCCTGACGGGCTTGGCAAGGCAGGGCCTTATTCGTCGCGCACCGCGGCGCAGACGAGCTCGAGCACGCGCGTGTGGCTATAGCCCTCGTTCATCGTGTTCTTGGCGAGGTTCTGCGGGGTGGTCCGTCGGCCGAAGCTATCGGGCGGCTGCGGCACGCGCGTGAGGTCGGGGTTCCATTGGCCATCGGACCCGCCGAGCTTGTAGACGACGAGGTCGAGCGACGGCACCACGTAGAGGCAGAACCCGCCGGCGCCGGTCTTGTAGAAGGCGTCCTTCGGCACGCCGGCGACATGGCCGTCGGCGTTGTGCTCGAACTGCAGGGAGAAGGGCGTGTGCGGGTTATGCGGGCTCGGTTGATGGCAGCGCTCGATGTAGTCGGCCGGCACGAGCTGGCGCGCGCCCCAGCGGCCTTGGCGCAGGAGGCAGTAGCCGAAGCGGAGCGCGTCCGTGGCGTGCAGGGCGATGCTGCCGGCGCCGTTCGCGTGGGGCATCACGACGTCCCCGCGGAAGAGGCAGTAGTTCCAGGCGCCCCAACCCATCGGCTGCGCGAACTTCTCGTCGATGTAGTCCTTGAGCTCCCGGCCAGTCACGCGACGGAGGACCATCGATGCGATGTGCGGGGAAGGGGAGGAGTAGGAGTAGCCGGCGCCCGGAGCGCACCAGAGCGGCGTCTTCAGGGAAGACTCGTCGAGGCGGCGGATGTCCTGCCCGGGGACGGGCTTCAGCGGGATGGTTTCGCCCTTGGTCACGCCGGGAGCGGTGCCTTCACCGTGGAAACCGGCGCTCATGCTGAGCAGTTGGCCCAGCGTGATCTCAGCCTTGCGCGGGTCGTCGAGCGGGAAGGCTTCCGGCAGGAACTGCGGCGTGAAGACCTTGGTGTCGAGGCCGGCCGGGAATGCCGCGGGATGCTCGGCGAGCATGACGCCGCAGGCGATGCTGGTGAAGGCCTTGCCGGTGGAGGCCATGTCGGGGTTGGCGTTGCGGCGGGCCTTGCCGAAGTAGCCTTCGAAGACGAGGTAGCCGTGGCGGACGACGAGTAGCCCGCCGTTCAGCGTCGAGCGTTCGGTGCCGGCATAGGCACGTTCCAGCTGGGCGAGGTCCATCCCCGCCTGCGTCCGGATGTCCTTGGCCTCGGTCAGCGTCCGCCAGCCGCCTTGGCTATCGGGCGGGGGAAAATAGCTCCGGCCGTCGTCCGCCCAAGCGGTGAGGGTCAGCGCGGCCAGGGTCAGGCCGCCGAGGAGGCGTCGGGGGGTCATAAGGTAAATAGAGCAGAACGGGCCCGGAAGGTTCCGTCCAGACCAAGCCTCTAACAGATAATTTGGCCCGAGGGGGAACTCGCCTTCCTGCGGTCGGTCGGACTAGAACCGATCCGTACCCCGCGCCCCGCATGCGTTCCTTCGTGCTTACTGTCTTAGCCTGCCTCCTCGGGGCGGTCGTCTCCGGTCCTTTGCTCCAGGCGGCCGAGGAGCCGTTGTTCGCCCAGGAGAACCTGGCGGCCTGGTGCATCGTGCCCTTCGACGCGAAGCAGCGTGGCCCCGAGGCGCGCGCCGCGATGCTCGC
>JBEGRN010000281.1:0-2641 GCA_041180425.1 Verrucomicrobiota bacterium | reverse complement strand
CGCGCGCTGGCCGACATGATCTTCAACGCCGGCTCCGTGCTGTCGACGCTTTCGCCCGACGCCGCCGTGCGCGCCGACTGCAAGCTCTACAACGAAGGCGACAAGCGCTTCTCCGTGGCCCAGGTCGAGGAGCTCGGCTTCAACAACTTCTGGAAGTGCAGCGACAGCCTGCTCGAGGCGCTCGAAAAGTACCGCCGCGAGAACGGCCTGCACTTCGCCTGCCTCCTCGTGACCGACATCGACACGCAGGGCTCGCTCCTGCTCGTCCGGGGCGACCCCGACATCCTCCAAGGGATCACGTATTCGCCGAAGACCCCGCCCTACATCTTCGACCTGCCTGGGATCGTCAGCCGCAAGAAGCAGCTCATGCCCTTCTTGGCCGGCCTGCTGAACCAGGCGGCGAACCAGTCATGAACGCCGAGGAAGCGATGCTCGAGTTCATGGGACGTCCTGACTACGTCCCCATGAAGCTCGAGGCCATCATGCACGCCATCGGCGGCGACAAGTCCGACCTGCGCCAGATGCGCAAGGTCATCCCCCGCCTCCTCCGCTCCGGCGCCGTCGCCGTGAAGGGCCGCGACCTCCTCATGCTGCCCCCCGGTAAACTCCTGCCGGAAGGCACCATCCTGTTCCGCTCCAGCGGCTCCGCCCGCGTCGTCTTCACGGCCGAGCCCGGCCAGAAGGCGCGCGACCCCGTGCACATCGACGCCAAGGACACCGGCGTCGCCCTCCACGGCGACAAGGTCGTCATCAAGCTCAACCAGACCCGCCGCGAACGCGACCATGAGGACTGGGGCACCGGCACCGTCGTCCGCGTCACCAAGCGCGCGCTGACCTCCCTCACCGGCACCTTGCGCCGCACGCGCCTCGTCTGGTTCGTCGTCCCGGACGACCCCCGCATCTCGCGCGACATCGTCGTGCGCGACCCGATCCGCGCCGGCCTCAAGCCCATCCCCAAGGAAGAGGACAAGGTCGTCGTCCGCCTCGACGCTTGGGAACGCCGCAACATGAGCCCGACGGGCACGGTCACGGAAGTGCTTGGGGTCACGCACACGCCGATGGCCGAGTACCTGGCCATCCTGCGCCGGTACAACCTCAACCCCGAGTTCCCGCCCGCGGTCTCGTCGGAAGCCAACTCCTTCGGTTCCAAGGTCCGCGCCGACGATCTGATCGGCCGCGAGGACTTCCGCCAGATCCCGACGATCACCATCGACCCGGACGACGCCAAGGACTTCGACGACGCGCTCTCGGTGCAGCGCCTGCCCAACGGGAACCTACGCTTCGGCATCCACATCGCCGACGTCTCCCACTACGTGAAGCCCGGCTCGCCGCTCGACACCGAGGCCAAGGAACGCGGCAACTCGACCTACCTCGTCGGCACGGTCATCCCGATGCTGCCGCACGCGCTGTCCAGCGGCCTGTGCTCGCTCGTCGAAGCCGAGAACCGCTTGGTCAAGACGGTCATCTGCGAGTTCACGCCCGACGCCAAGCTCGTGAAGACGGAGTTCGCCAACTCGGTCATCTCCAGCCGCAAGCGCCTGACCTACAAGCAGGCTTACGCGTTCCTGCGCGGGGACACCAACGAAGCCATCCGCGCCCTGCCGGCGCCGCCGCCTCACCAGACGGGCTCGCCTGGCCGCCCGCTGGCCGAACTCACCGACGCCGAGCTCGACCTCATCCGCTCGATGATCGCGGACCTCTGGTCCGTCGGCAAAGTCCTGCGCGCCGAACGCTTCAAGGTCGGGGCCCTCGACCTCGACATGAAGGAGATCAAGATCTACTGCGACAAGGACGGCTGGGCCGACCGCACCGTGGTGGTCGAACACGACGAATCCCACCAGCTCGTCGAGGAGTTCATGCTCCTGGCCAACGAGACCGTCGCCAAGGCCCTCGACCAAGCCAAGACCCCGCACGTCTGCCGCGTCCACGACGAACCCGACCCCGAGAAGCTGCAGGCCCTGCGCGACCAGCTCGCCGTCGACGGGCTCAAGGTCGGCGACCTCACGGAGCGCAAGGAGATGGTCAAGCTGCTCGCCCTCCTCAAGACCCGCGAAGACGGCTACACCATCCGCATCCAGCTGCTGCGCTCGCTCAAGCAGGCCTGCTACCGCGCCTCCCCGGACGGCCACTTCGGCTTGGCCAAGCGCCACTACTCGCACTTCACGTCGCCGATCCGCCGCTACGCCGACCTCCTCGAGCACCGCATCTTCGACGCCTACATCGCCAAGCAGGGCGTGCCCTCGGCGCCGAAGGACGCCCCGCGCTCCCCGGGCCTCGGCGAACTCGTGCGCGCCTGCGAACACATCTCCATCACCGAGCGCAACAGTTCCGAGGCCGAACGCGACTCCGTGAAGATCAAGCTCCTCGAGCTCTTCGAGCGCGAGGTCGAGCGCAAGGACAAGCGCCCCTTCGAGGCCATGATCACCGAGGTCAAGCCGCACGGGCTGATGGTCGAGCTGACCGCTTCGCAGGCCTACGGCCTCGTGCACATGTCTACG
Organism: Verrucomicrobiota bacterium; assembly: GCA_041180425.1. Taxonomy (GTDB): domain Bacteria; phylum Verrucomicrobiota; class Verrucomicrobiia; order Opitutales; family UBA953; genus UBA953. The sequence goes on along the minus strand of JBEGRN010000281.1, from coordinate 143 downwards.
CTGACCGACGACTACTACCGGATGAACGACGCGGGGACCGCGCTCCGCGGCAGCCGCACCGGCCGCGTCTTCATGGCCGGCGGCACGATCCAGGTGACGGTCGACCGCGTCGACCGCTTCAAGCGCCAGGTGGACTTCCGCCT
>JBEGRN010000280.1:0-2655 GCA_041180425.1 Verrucomicrobiota bacterium | reverse complement strand
GCCTCGACGAGGCCGGCGGCGGCGATGAGGCCATCCTTGTCGCGGGTGGCAGGGGCGTAAGCGGGCGGCAGCGTCGGCGTCTCGCTCGCGGTGCCGCGGGTCAACTGCAGGGCGGCGGCGGCGCCGGCGATCGCCAAGGCGACCAAGAGATAGCGTTTCTGGAACATAAGGTCAGAGATGGTTGGTATCGAGCAGGCTGGCGTCTTCGACGACGCGGCGGATGCGGCCGTCTTCCATTTCGGCGATGCGGTCGGCGAAACGGAAGATGCGGTGGTCATGCGTCACGACGACGACGCAGCGTTCGGGCGAACGGGACAGGTCGCGGACCATCTGCATGATCTGCGCGCCGGTATCCTTATCCAGGGCGGAGGTCGGCTCATCGCAGATGAGCAGCGGCGGCTCATGGACGAGCGCGCGGGCGATGGCGACGCGTTGCTGCTGGCCGCCGGACAGCGCGTTGGGTCGACCGTCTTCGCGGCCCTTAAGCCCGACCTTCTCGAGCATGGCCTGCGCCTTGGCGACCGCGACGTCGTGCGCGACGCCTTGGATCAGCAACGGCACCATGACGTTCTCGAGCACCGACAGCGTCGGGATGAGGTTGAACGACTGGAAGACGAAGCCGAGGTGCTTGCGGCGGAAAGTAGTGAGCTCCTCTTGGCTCAGGCCGTCGAGGCGTTGCCCGAAGACCTCGACCGTGCCCGTCTGCGGGGTCAACGTGCCGGCGATGACGGAGAGCAACGTTGTCTTCCCGCAACCGGATGGGCCGACGAGCATGATGAGCTCGCCGCGGTTGGCCTCGAAGTCGGCCTGCTTCAGCGCGGTGACCTTGGTCTCGCCGTCGCCGAAGAACATGTCGATCCCACGGGTGCGGACGGCGACGGTATGGGCGGCGTGGGTGCTCATCCGCGGAAGACGGTAGCGGCATCGACGCGCGAGACCTTGATGATGCCGATGATGGCGGAGACCAGGCTGATGCCGAGCACCAGCGCGAGCGTGGCCCAGAAGATCTGCGGGAACATGACGAACGGCGGCATGCCCTTCTCGATCATCGCTCGGCCGATGGCTTGGGCCATCCCGACGCCGAGGCCGAAGCCAAGGAGGCCTGCGGTGAAGGCTTGGACAAGGAGCATGCGGGCGATGACGCCCATACCGGCCCCCATGGCCTTGATGGCCGCGAAGTACTTCAGGTTCTCCAGCACGAAAGAGTAGAACGTCTGGCCGGACACCGCGATGCCGACGAAGAGGCCCAGCGCGACGGCCGTGCCGAAGGAGAACGGGATGCCGGTGTTCTTCCAGAACCACCAGAACGTGTTGCGGGCGAGGCTGCGGTCGGACCAGCTCCAAATGACCGTGTCGGAAGTCCAGGCCTTGAGGCCCGTATCCGCCTCGATGCGGGCGCACAGCTGGGACGGGTCGACGCCGGGCTGCGGCTCGACGAGCATGAAGCTCAACGTGCGGCGCGCACCGAGCGTGTACTGCTTCGTGCGGTCATAGGTCGTGTAGACGAACGGTCCGCCGGTGAACGCGCGGCGCACCTTGCAGATGCCCACGATACGGGCCTCGAGGTCGTTGACTTCGAACGTGTCTCCGACCTTGAGTGGCACCACGACTTCCTTGCCGTCGGGGCCCTTGGTGACGCGCCCCATCAACTGCGCGCCCCATTCGTCGACGATGACGGTGTTGGGCAGGCGGAGGTCTTCGATGCGGCCCTGCGAGAGGACGGCGGGCGCCCCGGCGAACGTGTCGGCGTCGATGCCGACCATCGTGATGAGCTTGAAGTTCCCGTCCTGCATGCGCGCCTGCAGGAAGGACGTGTGGAGCGGCGCGGCCCAGGCGACCCCGTCGACGGAACGCACGCGGTAGAGGTCCGTGTCGCGCATCGGCTTGGCGTCGTTGGCCTGCTCGACCATCGGATCGCTGACCCAGATCGGGGCGCGGATGTTGTGCACCGGCGTGTACGTCCAGCTCATGATGCCGAAGAAGACCGAAGTCTGCTGGGCCATCAGGAGCGCGGAGAACGCCAGGCCGCAGAGGAGCATCGCCAGCTTGGCGCGATCTCCGAAGAGCATGTTCAGGGCGAGGCGATACATCGAAGGGACTGGCTGGCGACCGAGGAAGGCCGCGCGAAAGGCTTACTTAGCGGCCGGAGCAGCGACCGGAGGGGTCGCGGCGGGAGCTTCTACGGACTTGATCGGCCAAACTGGCAGCCCGGTCTTCTCATTCTTGAACGGACCCCATGAAGCGTTCACTGACCACGTCAAAACAAGGAAGCCAAGGGCGATCGAGAAGCAGCGGACAACCTTGGTCCGGTCTTCGCTCTTTGCGCCGGCGTGCATCAGGCCGACGGCCGCCAAAGCAAAAATCGGGTGAAGCCAAGAAATCGGCCTAGCTGACGATTGGAGGAGGGCGCAGAGGCCGACCACCAAGTTGATGTCGACCAGGACCGCGACGATACGCTGGAACTTGGTGTTCGGCCCCTTGACAACCGCCAGTACGATGACTGCCGCAACAAGCGCGAGAAGGGTATAACCGTAGTGTTCGTGACCTTTAGCTAGAGGATTCATGCCACGACCTTGAGGGCAACCGCCCCGGACTCAAGCACGGGCACGCTTTTCGTCTACCGTTCCTCTGGGAAGATGGCCAAGAAGGCCCAGG
>JBEGRN010000279.1:0-3064 GCA_041180425.1 Verrucomicrobiota bacterium | reverse complement strand
GTGCAGTTCGAGTTCTACCACCGGTGGACGGCGGACGTGCATACCCTGCGCAGCTTGCTGGAGCTCGACGAGATCTACGAAGGCAAGACCGAGGTGGATCGCCGCTACCGCGAGGTCGTGCTCGGCGTCCCCATCGCCGAAGTCGTGCTGGAGCGTCTGGGCTTCGATGCGCGCGAGCGCGAAGTCGCGGCCGCGGTCATCCGCCATCACCTGATCATGGGTATCTATTGGCAACGCCATGACGTGGACGACCCGGCGAACATCGAGCGCTTCGCCGGCATCGTCGGCGACGAGCAGGTCCTCCGGTGCCTACACGTGCATACCCGCTGCGACGCCCGCGCCACCTCGCCAGACCTCTGGACGAACTTCAAGGACGGCCAGCACTGGACGTTGTATCGCCGGACTTTGGCCAAGCTGGCCGGTGAGGCGGAAGGCGAAGCGGAAGTCGCCGCGGCGGCCTTGCGGCAGCAGACGGCCGCCCTTCTGGCGGGCTCCGTGCCGGCCGACGAGCTCGAGGCCCATTTCACGCAGATGCCTTCGGGCTATTTCCTGCACGTCTCGGCCGAAGACGCCGCCGTGCACATCGGCTTGATCCACCGCCTCATCGCCACCGTGGCCCAAGAGGACGCCGAGCTGTCCTTGCGTCCGATCGTGGAGTGGCGCGACGACGTCGGCTCCGGTCAATCCGCCGTGACCGTCGTGACCTGGGACCGGGCCGGCCTCTTCAGCCGCATGGCGGGCGCGTTCGCCGTGGCGGGGATCAACATCGTCTCGTGCCGCGCGTTCTCGCGCGAGGACGACGTCGCCATCGACTTCTTCAAGGTCGTCCTGCCGGTCGGCAAGGAGCTGGGCGCGAAGCAGAAGTTCGCCGAAGCCTTGGCGCGTTCGCTGGTCGGGGGCTACGACCTGGTGGACGAAGTGGGGCAGGAGGAGGTGCGGGCGACCTTGACGGCGCCGCGTCGGAAGGCCTTCGTGCCCTTGGCCGCCGAGGTGAGCGTCTATTACGAGGAAGCCTTGGGGCGGACCGTCGCCGAGGTGCAGTGCAACGACCGCCTAGGCTTGTTGTTCCGCATGGGCCTGGTCATCCGCGGGGCCGGGTACGCGATCACCTTCGCCAATATTTCGACCGAGCAGGGCTTTGCCTTGGATACCTTCTACCTGACCCCGGAGCGTGGTTTGACCACGGCGCCGCAGAGCCCCGAGGCTTTGGCGGCCGGGCTCCGGCAGGTGGTTTCCTGAACTAGGTCCCCCTTGCTTCGGCGAGGAAAAGCCTTAACTGTCTTCGGCACACCCAAGCCATGACCTCATCCCTCCTGTCCCTGGGCCGTCTCTGCCTTGCGCTCACGGCCTGCCTCGGCCTCGCCGCGGCGGAAACCCCTGCTTCCGCTTCCAAGCCCATGACCACTCCTCCTAAACTCGAAAAAGCCACCTTTGGCGCCGGCTGCTTCTGGGGCGTCGAATACCAATACCGCAAGATCCCCGGCGTGAGCGAGGCCTTCTGCGGCTACAGCGGCGGCAAGACGGAGAACCCGACCTACCGGCAGGTCTGCCAGCATGACACCGGTCATGCCGAGGTCATCGAGGTCACCTTCGACCCGGCCAAGGTCACCTATCGTCAGCTCGTGGAATATTTCTTCCGCATGCATAATCCGACCCAGGTCGACCGCCAGGGGCCGGATGAAGGCGACCAGTATCGCTCCGTCATCTTCTACCACTCGCCTGAGCAGAAGAAGGTCGCTGAAGAAGTGAAGGCCGCGCTGACCACCGCCAAGGTGTATGCCGAGCCCATCGCCACGAAGATCGAGCCCGCGCAGGCCTTTTGGAAGGCCGAAGAGTACCACCAGCGCTATTATGAGAAGAAGGGTGGCCGTCCGTACTGCCACCTCGTGGAGTACGCTCCCGGGAAGTAAGCCTCGTGGCGGCTGCGCATCAGGGGTCGGACGCGTCTTTGCCGGGCTTCGGTCAGGCGGAGCCTGCGCCGGAAGTGCCGGCCCGCCGTCGTCCGTTGGCTTCGCGGATGCGCCCGCGCAACCTGACGGAAGTCGTCGGCCATGCCGCGTTGTTGGGACCCAACGCTTTGCTCCCGCGCCTCATCAAGGCCGACAACTTCGGGTCGCTGCTCTTTTACGGTCCGCCCGGTTGCGGGAAGACCACTTTGGCGGAAGTCATCGCCGCGGAGACGGCCTCCACGGTCGTCCGCGTGAACGCCGTCCTCTCGGGCACGCCCGAGCTGCGTGAAGTCTTGGCCGAGGCCCGCCGCTCGCCTTCGCGCAAGACCGTGCTCGTCGTCGACGAGATCCATCGTTTCAACAAGGCGCAGCAGGACCTGCTTCTGCCGGACGTCGAAGCCGGCGTGGTGCGCCTCATCGGCTGCACGACGCATAACCCCGGGCTCTACGTCGTCCCGGCGTTGCTGAGCCGCAGCCATTTGTTCCGCCTTGATCCTTTGGGCGTCGACGAGATCGCCTCGTTCCTGGGCACCGCCTTGGCCGATGCCGAGCGCGGCTTGGGGGCGTTGGGCATCAAGGCCAGTCCGGCTGTCTTGCGGCAAGTCGCCGAAATGGCTTCGGGCGACCTGCGTCGCGCGCTCAATTGCCTCGAGACCTTGGTGCTATCCGCTCCGGCCTTGGGGACGGTCACCGAGGATCGCTACGACGATGGCGGCGATGACCACTACGATACCGCTTCCGCTTTCATCAAATCCGTCCGCGGGAGCGATCCCGACGCCGCCCTCTATTGGCTCTTCTTGATGCTGGAGGGTGGGGAAGAGCCGCGTTTCATCGCGCGTCGCCTCGTCATCTGCGCCTCGGAAGACATCGGCTTGGCGGATTCGCGAGCCCTGGGCATCGCCACGGCTGCGTTTCAGGCCTGCGAGATGGTCGGCCTGCCGGAGTGCGAATACGCCTTGGCGCACGCCACGCTCTTCCTCGCCTTGGCTCCGAAGAGCAACAGCGCGACCACCGCGATCGCCGCCGCGAAGGCCGCCGTCCGCACGCAGCCGCGGCAGGAAGTGCCACTGCACCTCAAGGACGCGCACAACGCGGTCAACAAAGGCCTCGGCCAC
>JBEGRN010000278.1:0-2665 GCA_041180425.1 Verrucomicrobiota bacterium | reverse complement strand
CCAGCCGGCAGGCTCCGGGCACAAAAAGGCCGGGCGTCTTGCGACCCCGGCCTTCGTCATGCCTGCCGGCAATGGCTTACTTCTTGTCGTCGACGACTTCGAAGTCGCCGTCGACCACCTTGCCGTCGCCCTTCTTCTTCGCGCCTTCCGGGGCACCGCCGGCGGGAGCACCCTGATCGGGCTGCGGGGTGGCGGCGGCGTTCATCGCCTGGGCGGCTTCACCGAGGGGAGCGAGGATGGCCTCGTAGGCCTTGGTGAACTCGTCGGCGGTGGCGTCGGGCTTCTTGAGCAGCTCCTGCGCGGCCTTGATGGCTTCTTCGGTGCGCGTCTTGGCGTCGCCGGGGAACTTGTCGCCGTTGTCCTTCAGCTGCTTTTCGCCCTGGAAGACCATGGCGTCGAGCTGGTTGCGGGCTTCGGCGAGTTCGCGAGCCTTCTTGTCTTCGTCGGCGTGGAGTTCGGCTTCCTTGCGGAGCTTTTCCACTTCTTCCTTGGAGAGACCCGAAGAACCCGAGATGGAGATCTTCTGCTCCTTGCCGGTCCCCTTGTCGGTCGCGCTCACGTGCAGGATGCCGTTGGCGTCGATGTCGAAGGTGACTTCGATCTGCGGCTGGCCGCGGGGCGCGGGCATGATGCCGTCGAGCTTGAAGGTGCCGAGCTGCTTGTTGTCGCGGGCCATCGGGCGCTCGCCCTGCAGGATGACAATCTCGACGGACGGCTGGTTGTCGGCCGCGGTGGAGTAGACCTGGGACTTCTTGGTCGGGATGGTCGTGTTGCGGTCGATCATCGGGGTGGCCACGCCGCCCATCGTCTCGATGGAAAGCGTCAGCGGGGTCACGTCGAGCAGGAGCACGTCCTTGACGTCGCCCTTGAGCACGCCGGCCTGGATGGCGGCGCCGATGGCGACGACTTCGTCCGGATTCACGCCCTTGTGGGGTTCCTTGCCGGCGAGGCCACGGGCGATCTCGATGATCTTGGGCATGCGGGTCATGCCGCCGACGAGCACGAGCTCATCGACCTGGTTCATGGAGAGGCCGGCGTCCTTGAGGCAGGACTCGAACGGCTTGCGCGTGCGGTCGGAGAGGTCGTCGCAGACCTTCTCCATCTGGGCGCGGGAGAGCGTGACGTTGAGGTGCTTGGGACCGGAGGCGTCGGCCGTGATGAACGGCAGGTTGAGGTCGACCGAGTTGGAGGACGACAAGGCGATCTTGGCCTTTTCGGCTTCTTCCTTCAGGCGCTGGCGGGCCATCGGGTCCTTGGAGAGGTCGATGCCCTGCTCGGCCTTGAAGCCGTCGATGAGCCACTGGATGATGCGCTCGTCCCAGTTGTCGCCACCGAGCTCGGTGTCGCCGTTGGTCGCCTTCACTTCGAAGACGCCGCCGCCGATCTCGAGGATGGAGACGTCGAAGGTACCGCCACCCAAGTCATAGACGGCGATCTTCTCGTCGCCCTTCTTGTCGAGGCCGTAGGCCAGCGAGGCCGCGGTCGGCTCGTTGACGATGCGGAGCACTTTGAGGCCGGCGATGGTGCCGGCGTCCTTGGTGGCCTGGCGCTGCGAGTCGTTGAAGTAGGCCGGGACGGTGATGACCGCTTCGGTCACCTTCTCGCCGAGGTAGGCTTCGGCGTCGGCCTTGAGCTTAGCGAGGACCTTGGCGGCGATTTCTTCCGGCGCGAACACGCGGGGCTTACCGTCGACTTCGCATTCGATGGCGGCGTCGCCGTTCTTCCCTTCGACCACCTTGTAAGGCAGCTTGGAGGCGATGGCCTTCACTTCGCCGAACTTGCGGCCGATGAGGCGCTTGGCGGAGAAGACGGTGTTCTTCGGGTTGGTCACGGCTTGGCGCTTGGCGGCCTGGCCGACGAGGACGTCGCCGTTCTTGGTGAAGGCGACGATCGAGGGCGTGGTGCGTGCGCCTTCGGAGTTGGGGATGACGACGGACTCGCCTGCTTCCAGGACGGCCATGCAGGAGTTGGTAGTACCGAGGTCGATGCCGATGATTTTGCTCATATGGTGGGTGTTAAGAATGTGGGTTATATAGGCAGGGCTTGTGCCAAGGCCCAAAACAACGGTTTTAGCCTTTTTATTGGGATTATGGGCTTAATGGGACCAGCGAGGACGGGACTAATTGACAAAGTGTCACACCTTGGGCGTGTCAGGTCGGCCCCATAAATCCTTCGCCGTTGCCCTGCCTAAACCAAAGGGCTATTCCCCTCTTCCCATGTCGGACTCCCTGAATCAGCCCATCCGCCTCCGTCGCCTCCGCGCCTCGGCTGGCATCCGCGCGATGCTCTCGGAAACCGTCGTCGAGCCCCGGCACCTGATTCAGCCCCTCTTTGTCACTGAAGGCGAACAGGCCGAACCCATCGCTTCCCTCACGGGCATCAGCCGCATCCCGTTGACGCAGCTCGCTGCCAAGTGCGCGGAACTCCAACTGCTCGGCGTCAAAGGCGTCGCGCTCTTCCCGAAGATCGACCCGAAGCGTAAGACGGCGGAAGGCGCCGAAGCGCTCAACCCGAACAACCTCGCGCTGCGCGCCATCCGCGAAGTGAAGGCGAAGTGCCCCGGCATCGTCGTCTTCGCCGACATCGCGCTCGACCCTTACACCACGCACGGCCACGACGGCATCCTCAACGAAGCCGGCACGGACGTGGACAACGACCAGACCGT
>JBEGRN010000277.1:0-2666 GCA_041180425.1 Verrucomicrobiota bacterium | reverse complement strand
ATCGACTACATCGGCGAAGACCCGGCGACCGCGCCGTTGCTCAAGCGCATGAAGGGGGCCGACGGCAAGCCGGCCGAAGGGCAGGGCGTGTGGATTTCGTATTACACCGGCATCGGCGAGAAGAACGGCGAGGGCTTCGGTAAGCTGACCACGGGCTACGGCTCGCGGCAGGACCCGACCAAGGACGGTGGTAAGATCGGCCCGGAGTATACGTTCGGGTTGGCGATGGACCGCGCCCACCAGGAGCCGGTGCTGCTCATCAAGGCGGCCTGGGGCGGCAAGTCCCTAAACTATGATTTCCGTTCGCCCGGCGCGGGGCCGTATCCGCGCACGCCGTCGGACCTCGAGAAGGACCGTCATCCGCAGGCCGACGCCGGGCATTACTACCGCCTGATGCTCGCGCACGTCCGTCAGGTGTTGGCGAATCCCGGGCGGGTCTGTCCGGCTTATGATCCGAAACAGGGTTATGAGATCGCCGGCTTCATCTGGCTGCAGGGCTTTAACGATATGGTCGATACGAACTTCTACCCGCGCCAGCCCAAGGGCGCGACGACCAACCGCTTTGCGAAGTATTCCGAGTGCATGGCGGCCTTCATCCGCGACGTCCGCAAGGACCTCGGCGCGCCGAAGATGCCCTTCGTCATCGGCGTGATGGGCGTCGGGGGCAAGGAACCCGGTGAGGACAACCTCGCGTTCCGTGAAGCCATGGCCGCGCCGGCCAGCCTGCCGGAATTCAAAGGCAACGTCACCGCGGTGCGGACGGCCCCCTTCTGGGATGAGCAGCTCGGTGCCATCCAGGCCAAGCGGGACAAGGTCCGCCAGATGGCCTTTGAACTGAAGAACAAGAACGCCAAGTCGGCGAATGCCGACGGCAAGATGACCGAAGCGCAGCAGCGCGATTACCTCGCGCAGTACGAAGCCAAGCTGATCACGCCGGAGGAAGCCGCCCAATGGAAGCGCGGCGCTTCCAACGCGGGTTACCATTATCTCGGCTGCGCCAAGACCTTTGCGCTGATGGGCGAAGCCTTTGCGGAAGCCAACCTGACGATGCTGAAGGACGCGAAGTGAGATGAAATGGCTCCACGCATGCCTCGGCCTGCTGGCGGTTTTCCTCGGAGGCTGCGGCCGTGAGGCGACTCCCGAGGAGCAGGGACGGAAACATTTGGAGGCCTTGCGTCAGGCGGGTCTCTTAGGCGGTCAGCGCGGTTCGACGCAGATCCTGGCAGTCCGGAAAGTGCAGCCCGTGGCGACGCGATGGTCAGCGCCGGCCGGCCCCATGTATTGGGCGACCTTGGAGTCTGACAACCGACCCGCGGGCTACCTAGCGTGGCAGGCGAATGGCCGCCACGAACTCATGGATTTTTCTCTGGAAGGCTTGACCGAAATACAACTGCCGAAGGTCAAGGCCCTGCCAGGCGTTCCGCCCATACAGCAGTTCGCCGTTAGGGGGGCGGACGGCAAGCCTGTGGCCTCTGGATGTGTCCCCACGGCGGGCGGCAGCCTCATGGCTTATTGGTCCAATCGCGGAACCTTCGATTGGCAGGCCGATGATAGCCATGAAGGCCTCGTCCTGCGCCTGCGCGACCGCCTGCCCATGCTGGTGGTGGCCGATGAGGAAGGCTACACCGACGGCAAGATGGCCTTGGCCGGGGCGATGCCGGATGCCTTGGTCGCTGGTTTGAAAGCCGACGCCGCCCAGTACCGCGTCACCGTCGATGTTTCTTTGGTCGCTTTCAGCCTCTCGGCTTTGCGTCAGGAGATCGATGAAGGTCGGCCGGCCCTCTTGACCTGCAACGTGCTCGTCCCGCGGAAACCCGAACTCAGTTGGGGGCATGCGGTGGTCGCGGTGGGGTATGCGGAAGTCGGTGGCCGGACGTTCGTCGGCATCATCGATAATTTCTATGCCTGCGCGCAGCCTGGGTCAGTGCGCTGGATCGATGCGGCCCGCTGCCAAGCGCTCGTCTGGGTGCACCCGCTGCGGTAGGCGCAACGGAACCAGCCCGCGGCCGGGTGGCCGCAGGCTAGGACTTGCTTCTCTGCTGAAGGGTGGAGGTGGCGGGAGTCGAACCCGCGTCTTCCTATCCTTACGTCACATCTTCTACATGCTTAGCGTCATTGTTGATCTCGACCGCGTTTGGGAATGCGCACCCGTGCGGCCTATCTTCATTCTCACTTACCCCGGAGATAGAAACTAGAGGAGGGGATCGCCCACGTTAACCGAGCTGATCCAGGAATGCAGGCGCGTCCTGGGGCCCGTCGCTGTACTTAGGCAGCGAGCGCGAAAGCGTTGTCGCTCTCGAACGTGATGGTGTTTTTAGCAGTTATATGCTGCCAGCTGGATTTAAGAGGGAGCTGACGTCCTCTGCATGCCGTCATGATATCTTGATGGGAATCGAATCCGGAACACCCCCGAAAGGTTGATAGTCGCCAATCGGGCCGACTGAGAAGGAACTCCGAGTAGTATTGTCGGAATTGCGCGGAAGTCAAGGGGTGGGGGCTAGGGGGAATAGGTAATGGGGGATGGGGGATAGGGGATGGGGGATAGGGGATTGGGGATGGGGGAGCGGCAGAATTCACTTTCAGGTTTGGCTGCGATGTGGGAGGGTGCGGGGTCGTCCATGAACATCTTCACCGCCGATCTCGCCCTGGCCATCTCGCGGCTCACG
>JBEGRN010000276.1:0-2693 GCA_041180425.1 Verrucomicrobiota bacterium | reverse complement strand
CCCTCATGAGCTTCGCTCATGCCGGGTAGGGTCAGCACTGCGTGCTGACCTAGCTGCCTAAGATAGCTCTAGGACAGCACGCAGTGCTGTCCCTACCTCAAGAAAAGACACGCCGGAATGCGGCGACACCCCCTAGCCAACTGGTCCCCATATCCCCTCGCGGCTTTCAGCCGCGCACCCATTCAGCGGCACGGGCTTACTTGATCGGCGTGAGGACGAATTCCCGGATGCTCAAGCCACGGCTACCATCGGGTCTGACCAAGCGGAGGCTGTTCTTGCCCGCGGCCAGCGTCACTTCGATCGGAGTCGTCGCCTCCCATTTGCCGACCGTATAAGGCACGGCCATCTCGACCGGCGCGGACTTACCGACGACCACATTGATCTTCGGGTTGTCCTGCACCGTCGCCACGCGCGCGGTCAGGGCATAGTTGCCTCCCCGCGGGACTTCGACTTCCATCGTGATCGTCCCGCCGCCGGAGAAGAGCTGATGGCCGCCGCCAAAGCTACCGAGAACCTGGGCGCCACCGCAAGCGGCCGCAGGAACCGTGAGGGTGCCATCGGCCGCCACGCCGACCTTCTTGTCGGCCGCGGTGACCGTCGCCTTGACCAGCGCGCGGGAGCGGACTTCCGCGGATTCATTCGCTTCACCGAGGTTCTCCCCCAAAGCGGCCAACGGGGCGGCGACCTGACCGGCCACGGCGGCCTTCTTGGCGTACACGGACAATAGATTCCAGAGCCCCGTCTTCCCGGGCTTGAGGCTGACATACTTGGTCTCGCCCAAGGCATCGCCCACCCACTGGGCCCGGAGGGCCTTGATGTGCTGTGCCGGCAATTGCCGGACCTGCGTTTCCAAAAGGAAATCCGCGTCGGATAGTTCCATCACGCCCTTGGCCGAGGCGGCGCCCCAGCCCGCGCCGAGATTGACGACCCACCCGTTCGGGGTCCAGTGGGCCAAGGCACCATGGCCCACCTGCGGACGGGCGACGGTCGGGATGCCGAACGAGCGCAGGATGAAACGGCCGAAGAAGGCCCGGCGTCCGCAGATGCCGCCGTTCTTGATGATGTTTTGGTATTTCTGGAGCGTGGGGAGATCGTCCTTCACGTTCTGCGAGCCATAGCGGACATCGGTGCTGACCGCGCGGGAATAGCGCCAGCCGTAGTCGGGGTTGAGCACGTGGTCGGGACGGTAGGTGCGCAGCATCTCGCGGCCCCAAGTGAGCGTGGAGTCGGGCTCATCGCCGTTGACCACGTTCCGGAGTTCCCACACCGAGAGCGTCTTGAACGCCGGGTCGAGCTCGCCGTCGATCTGGGCCTTTTCAAAATGTTGGTAGCGCTTGATCGGGTCGACCGTCGCCGGGGCGTTCGTTACCGCCAGCGGATTGCTTTGCTCGATGGGAACGGCGTGTTCGAGGCTCACCGCCAGGGCAAGCCGCTGGAAAAGGCCGGCGTTGGCCTTCGGGTTGGCCTTCAGGATCGCCGCATAGATTTGGGCCGCCATCCCGTACTGTCCGCCTTCGGCGCCCCCTGCCACCAGCATGGCCTTCATGAGCACATCGTCGGCCAAAAGCTTCTCCACCACCGCGGCCTGTTCGGGGCCCTGTGCGGCGAACTTAGCCAGCCCCTTGGGCGTCGCATTCGCCAAGACGGCGCAACGCACGAGCTTGGCCTCGAGCTGCTCGCTGGAAAGCGCCGGCTCAACCTCCTTCAAGGCCGCGGTCGCGAGGCTCAGCTCGGCCGCTTGGGCTCGACTGAGGACCTCTTGGGCGGCTTGGTTGGCCGCCTGAAGTTTAGGCTCCTCCTGCTTCGCTGCAGCCAAGGCCGCTTGGCGTTCGGCCAAGGCCTTCAAGCCCTCCTCGCGGTTGGCCTGCCATTTGGCCAACTCTTGGTTGGCCGCCGCACGCTCCGCCTCGGTCTTCGCCTTTTTGAGCGCAGCCTCGGCCGCCGCAATCCCCTTGGCCGCGCCACCGAGCCATTTGCCATTGGCATGATCCACGAGGGCCTTGGCGGTCGCCACCTTGCCTAACGCCTCTTGCGCGGACTTGGCCTCCGCCTTGGCCTTGGTCACCGCGGCACCCGCCTGCTGCAACGCGGCCTTTCGCTCTTCGCCCAAAACCGGCAAAGCCTTGGCGATCTCCGCCTGCAGGCCGGTCAGCTTGGCAGTGTACTGGGCCTCGAACTTCTGCTCCTGCGGAGTGAGCGCCACCTTCGGGGCCGCCGGCGCGGCCTGGAGGCCAGTGACGCCAAGGGCGAGCAGGACGAACAGACCGAGACCGGACGTGAACTGTGCGAAGCGGAGGATCATGACGGAGAAAGGAAAGGGCGGAGGGAAAGATAAAGACACCTCATGGACTGGGGCACAAAAGCGGGGACCAACGGACCAGCCGCTGGCGGGGTTAATATTATCAACAATAACACCCGCGCAGCCGCCCAGAGTCAAGCCCCCCAAACCTCCCATCACCTAGTTGTATCAGGTTACGAAATGGTAGGGTTGGCACTGTATCTGGTAGGAGCAGCACTGCGTGCCAACCTAGCTGCCTCGCCTACCTCCGGCAGGATCGGCACTGCCTCGGGTAGGGTCAGCACTGCGTGCTGACCTAGCCGCCCCGTCCTCAATCCCCCCTAGGTCGTGACGCAGTCCCGACCCTACCCTGCTATCATCATTCCCATTCCCACTTTGCACGAGAGCTCAGGGC
>JBEGRN010000275.1:0-2695 GCA_041180425.1 Verrucomicrobiota bacterium | reverse complement strand
CCGCGCCAATATCGGGGTCATCACCGACTGGGTGCCCGCGCACTTCCCGCGCGACTTCTTCGCCTTGGCCCGCTTCGACGGGACGCACCTGTACGAGCACGCCGACCCCCGCCTCGGCGAGCATCAGGACTGGGGCACGCTGATCTTCAACTACGGGCGACACGAAGTCCGCGGCTTCCTGGTCGGCTCCGCGCTGTCCTGGCTCGAGCGTTTCCACATCGACGGCCTGCGCGTCGACGCGGTCGCGTCGATGCTTTACCTCGATTATTCGCGCAAGGCTGGGGAATGGGTCCCGAACCGCCATGGCGGCCGGGAAAACCTCGAGGCCGTGGAGTTCCTGCGGCAGGTCAACGCCCTCGTGCACGTCTACCATCCCGGCGTGGTCACCATCGCCGAAGAGTCGACGTCCTACCCGGGCGTGACCAAGCCTGTCGCCGAAGGCGGCCTCGGTTTCGACTACAAGTGGAACATGGGCTGGATGCACGACAGCCTCGATTACTTCAAGCAGGACCCCTTGTTCCGGAAGTTCCACCACGATAAGCTGACCTTCGGCATGCTCTACCAGTGGTCGGAGGCGTTCGTGCAGTCGTTCTCGCATGACGAGGTCGTGCACGGCAAAGGGTCGCTCATCGGCAAGATGTCCGGGGCCGACGATGCGACCAAGGCCGCCAACCTCCGTTGCCTTTTGGCGATGCAGTGGGCCTGGCCCGGTAAGAAGACGTTGTTCATGGGCTGCGAGTTCGGACAGTTTGCGGAGTGGAAGTTCGACGCATCGCTCGACTGGCATCTGCTGCAGTATCCGAACCACGAAGGCCTGCAGCGGCTCGTGACCGACCTGAACCAGCTCTATCGCCAAGACCGCTCCATCGCCGCCAAGGACCTGGAGCCACGCGCCTTCGCCTGGATCAACCCGAACGACGGCGACCAGAGCGTGCTGACGTTCGAGCGTCACGGCGACGATTGCGCCTGGGTCGTCGTCGGCAACTTCACCCCGGTCGAGCGCACCTACCGTCTCGGCGTGCCGTTCGCGGGCCAGTGGGAGGAAGCCGTGAACACCGACTCCTTGCATTATGCGGGGAAGGGCTTGGGCAACCTCGGCGGCGTGAAAGCCACCGCGCAGCCTGCGCACGGCCGCAGCCATTCCATCGAAGTCCGCCTGCCGGGCCTCTCCGTCGTCATCTTCCGTCAGAAACGCTAAGCATGGCCCCGCGTTCCGAGCTGTTCCGTCCGTTGGTCGCCCAAGACCCAGCCAACCCGCTGTTCCGCTTTTCCTTAGGCCAAGAGCTGCTCAAGGAAGACGCCGCTGCCGAGGCTCGCGAGCATCTCCGTTTCGCTGCGGAATCGAAGGCCGATTGGATGATGCCGCGGATCCTGCTCGGCAAGGCGCTCCTCGCCTTGGGCGATCGGGCCGCCGCGCGGAGCGCCTTCGAAGACGCCTTGCGGCTCGCCGTGGCGCAAGGGCACGAAGAGCCGGAGGAAGAGCTGCGGGCCTTGTTGGCTGGGCTCTAAGTTATTCGACGCGTTCCAGCGTCACGCGACGGAGGTCCATCACGGCAGCGCCCTTCTTCTTGAGCGGGCGGACCGTGAGGGTGTTTTCGCCGGCGGCGAGTTCGAGCACGCCGACTTCGCGCGGGATGAAGCGTTGGAAATGGCCGGTCTCTTCGACCGTGAATTCGGCTTTGGCGGTCCCGATTTCGAGCGCCACCGTGGAGCCGCCGCTGCCTTTGCCGCAGCCTTGCAGGACGCTGACGCGGTATTTGCCCGGCTGGGCGACTTGGAAGGTCCATGAGGCGGTGTCGGTCGGGTCGACCCAGAAGCCGAGCGTGTCCTTTTGGGGCGGGTCTTCGTATTTGAGCTTCTTCGCTTGGACCTTGGCGTCGCGCGCCTCCAGGAAGATCAGGGCGTTGGGACCGGCCTGCGTGGCGTCATCCATGGCCTGCCGCCACGCGGCCATCAGTGGGCGCATCGCTGCGGAAGACGGCAGTGCCTCCACGCGCGTGGCGTCGAACTGCACGAAGCAGCGCTCCCAGCGAGCACGGTCGAAGGTCGGGTTCGGCTTGAGCGGGGCGGTGCCCATCGAGCGTCGCCAAGCCTCGAGCTTGCCGCGGAGCGCGGCCACGCGGGCCGGCTCGGCGGCGGCGAGGTCGGATTTCTCGCTGGGGTCCTTGGCTAAGTTGTAGAGCTCGAGGCTGCCGTCTTCGTATTGTTCGATGAGCTTCCAGTCGCCTTCGCGGATGACGCCCGCGGGCTTGCCGCCTTGGTTCATGTAATGCGGCTGATGCCAGAACAGCGCGCGTGGCGTAGTGGCGGCCGGCTGGCTGCCGAAGAGCAGGGGAGAGAGGTCCTTGAAGTCCTGGGTCGCCGGCGGCGGCACCTGGGCCAGGGCGCACAGCGTCGGGCAGAGGTCGCCGAGCACGACCGGCTCGGCGATTTCGCGGACGGCGAGCCGGCCGGGGAAGCGGATGATGAGCGGCGTGCGGAGGCCGCCCTCGTAGACGAAGCCCTTGCCGGCGCGGCATGGCTCGTTGTGCGTCGGCGGCGTTTCCTTCAGCTCCGAGACGTGCACGCCGCCGTTGTCGGAAGCGAAGACGACGAAGGTGTTCTGGGCGACCCCTTGGTCGTCGAGGGCCTTAAGGATTCGGCCGACCGCGGCGTCGAGCGATTCGACCAGCGCGGCGTAGGTGGGGTGGAAGGA
>JBEGRN010000274.1:0-2695 GCA_041180425.1 Verrucomicrobiota bacterium | reverse complement strand
CGGATTGACTTTGCCGGCGCCACGGATGCCCCGACGCTGTGCAACCTGACGAACCACGCGTTCTTCAACCTCGCCGGCAGCGGGGACATCTTGGACCACACCCTGTCCATTCCCGCGGAGCGCTTCATCCCGACCGACGCCTCCCTGATCGCGACCGGCGAACGCGCTTCCGTCGAAGGCACTCCCTTCGATTTCCGCCATGCCCGCCGCATCGGCCAGGACATCAACGCCGGACACTTGCAGCTCCGCTTGGCCGGCGGCTACGACCACTGCTTCGACCTCGGCTTAGCGCAAGGCCTCCGCCTCGCCGCGCGCGCCACGGAAGCCACTTCGGGCCGCTCCTTGGAAGTCCTCACCGACGCCCCCGGCATCCAGTTCTACGCCGGCAACTTCCTCGACGGCTCCATCGTCGGACGCGGCGGCCGCCCGCTAGGTTATCGCCAAGGCTTCTGCCTCGAGCCCGGTCTGTTCCCGGATTCGCCCAACCAGGAGTCGTTCCACCGTGCGGGGTATCCGTCCGGCGTGGTGCGCCCAGGAGAAACGTACCGTCAGCGGATGGTGTATCGGTTTAGGGTTTAAGCATGCGCCTAGTTGGGAGCAGGTTCTAATAGATTCCCTTTAGGTGATGGCTCTCAGAGTCTCATTATTGTTTAAAGTCTAAGGCGGTTATGCTGAAGGGGGTGAAAACCACCCCTTGCCTCCTCTGCCTAGTCGGAGCCTGCTGTCTCTACGCTAGCTCCGTCTCCACCCTGCCGGTCGAACGCCCGGCTAATGTCGCCCCTGCTTCAACCGCATCGGCGGAGGGAGTCGGTCCAGACGACCTCGAAGTCCGGCTTTCCGATGAAGACGGGGATGGCCTGACGCTGACCGAAGAACTGCTCGCCGGCACCGACCCGACCAACGCCGACACCGATGGCGACGGGTATACGGACCGGGAGGAGTTGCTACTCGGGACCGACCCGACCAACCCGAATGACCCGCCCCGGCCCAAGCCCGTCGAGGGATTGCCGCCACGGACGGTGCAGTTGACGCGGCAACCGCTCAATCTCTTGAGGAACGGTGCTTTCGCCGCGCCGCTTAAGCTAAGTCGTTCGGCGGGCGCGGGCAGCGGGTACTTCGGAGGTGCCTTCAAATGGGACTACCTCGCAGCCGGCGCGCTTTCTGGTTGGAGCGCCTACCAAGGCAGCCAAATCGAGGCCTGGTCGAGCCAAGGGAACCAATTCATCGAGCTCGACGCCAGCAAGGGCCACTACGGCATCAAACAGCGCCTCACGAGCCTGCGCGGCGGCGGCTACCTGCTCCATTGGAACCATTGCGGACGCAGCTCAGCCCAAGCCGGCAAGAATGCCTACTGGGTCGCGGTCACCGATGCCGCCGGCAAGACCATCGCGCGGACGGACTTCGCGTCGACGGCATCCGCCGGCTGGGGCATCGCCACCCTCGCGTTCAGGCTCTCGCCAGACCAAGCCGCTGCCGGTGTGACCGTGAACTTCGTGCCGGTCGCCAACACCACCTATGGCTGCCTGATCGACAACGTCTCCTTGGTCTCAGCCATGCTGGAGGTGGACGCCAACCGCGACGGGGTCATCTCCGCCGGCGAGGGCCCGGCCACCGGGAAGCCCTGGCGCCTCTGGATCAACGATGACCGCGACGCCGGCGACCATCAGTCAAACGACGCCGACGTACCCGGGCGCCCGGCCGTGGAGAGGATCACCTACGAACTGCCTGATAACAGGGTGCCCTACACCGAAAAGATCTACAACAACTTCACTGAACCTGGCATCCAAGGACAACGCGACCTGGTCGATTTCTTTCCGCTGAACCTCGCCATCGCGGAGGTCATCCGACTGCTTCCGCCCACGGATGGCTACCGCTATCGGCTGCATCAACCGGAGTTGGCCGTCAATGTGGTGCTCACATCCCTGACACCCAAGGAAGCGAGGAAGATCCACACGGCGCCCAACCTGAAGGTGTTCGGCGCGGACTTAGCCAGCGGCGTGGATAAGGCCGTCGTCCTGAATCTAGATGCGAGCGGCAATATCGAACTACCTAGCACTTGGGTGACGCGCATCGAGCAGATGGGGCACGGCGTCATCCTGCTCGAAGGACGCGGGAGTTCCCCAAGCCCATTGGAATTACAGGTGACCAAGGGCGGCCAAGTCGTGGCGACGATTCCGCTCACCATCGCCGTGCAAAGCGTCACAGATATGTTCCGCCACATCGACCTTACCCGCATCTGCACCGACACCTCGGGTCGGAATCTCCTCACCCCGCCCGGCAACGCCCGGCCGACCAACACCAGCGCCCCCAGCGGGTTGCCCGACAGCGAGTGCTCGGAGAAGTGGATCGTCTTCATCCACGGCTACAACGTGGACTGCGATAAGGCCAAAGGCTGGCAGGCAGAGACCTTTAAGCGCCTCTATGCCATGGGCAGCAAGGCACGGTTCGTCGGGGTGACCTGGTATGGTGACACCTTGCTCGACTATCATAAGGGCGTCTTCAACGCCTTCCAAACGGGGGACGCCCTGACCGGGGCTTTGGGTTTCCTGGACTTCAAACAGACCACCTTCATGGGGCACAGCCTCGGCAACATGGTGGCCTCGCACATGCTCCAGGAAAGCAAACTTGTCCCGTATCGCTACATCATGGTCAACGCCGCCGTTGCCGCCGAAGCCTACGGGTATAACGACGAAAC
>JBEGRN010000273.1:0-2734 GCA_041180425.1 Verrucomicrobiota bacterium | reverse complement strand
AGGCAGGGCAGGAGGGTGCGGAGGGGGCTCATGGGGGTGCCGTCAATGAAGCAGACGCCCCAAGGCTGACAAGCCCAAGTCCCTCAGCGGGGCGGTTCTTGGCCGACTTTCCGCAGGTGCCAGATCTCGGGAAAGTACCAATGGGTGAGCCCCATGACCCCGAAGGTCGCCAAGCCACCAAAGACCACCGAATTGACCGTCCCCAGCAGGCGGGCGGCGAGGCCGGATTCCGCCATGCCGAGTTCGTTGGAGCAGCCGACGAAGACCGCGGTGACCGCGGAAACCCGGCCCATCATCTCGGGCGGGACGGAGGTCTGCAGGATGGTCTGGCGGATAATGACGTTCACGGCGTCGGCAGCGCCGGAGATCAGCAGGAAGAGGAACGAGAACACGAACGCGGCTTGGAGGCTCAGGCCGAGCGCGCTGGCCAGCGGGATGGAGAGGCCGAAGCCGATGATGCAGAGGCCGAAGACGGCGAAGGAGGCGTAGAGCGCCGGGCCGGCGCGCTCGAGCGGCGGACGGACGATGAGGTAAATCGACATGACCACCGCGCCCATCGACGTCGCGGCGCGGAGCAGGCCGAAGCCGAGTTCGCCGACGCCCAGCATCTGCGCGAAGATCGGCAACAAGGCGACGGCGCCGCCGAGGAGCACCGCAAAGAGGTCCATCGTGAACGCGCCCAGCATGATGCGTTGGCTACGCATGAACCGGATGCCGGCGGCGAGGCTCTGGAAGATCGGTTCAGGCGTCTTGGACTGCAGCCGCTGGGTCGGACGCAGCACGCTGGTCGCGAGGAACGAGCCGGTGAAGCAGCCGACCATCAAGCCGTAGGTCAGGCGCTCGCCGCCGAGCCAGAGCAGGAGACCCGCCAAACCCGGGCCGATCACGCAGGCGAGCTCGAAGAGCGTGTTGCGCCAGCGGACGCCACTGGCGATGAGGTCGCGCGGGAGCAGTTCCGCGATCATCGCCTGGCGCGCGGTGGTCAGGAAGCTGCGCGCAAGGCCGCCGAGCATGACCGTCGAGTAGAGCAGCGTCAGTTGTACCCAGGGAGCGAGCGGCTGTAGGCTCTGCGCGAACAGGACGAGCCCGAGCAGCATCATGGCCGCCAAGGCCCCTTGGGCGATGCGTTGGCGGTTATGCGTGTCGGCCACGTGGCCGGCGAAGAGGACGGCGCCGACGAACGGGACGACCTCCGCGAAGCCGATCGCGCCGAGGGCCAAGGCGGCGGTCTTGGTGTCCGCTTGGGTCAGCTGAAAGACCTGCCAAGCCACGGCCACGCCTTGGATCTGGATGCCGAGCGTCCCGAGCACGATCGCGCCAAGGTAGAGGCGGAACGAGCCGTGCTGGACGGCGGAGGCCTGCGGCGCGGAGGACATCGCGCCGAGGTATGGCGGCCCGAGGCCTGCTAGGCAATCACGCCTTTGACGACCGTGCCGGCGATGTCCGTCAGGCGGTAGTAGCGCCCTTGGAACTTGAACGTCTGGCGCTCGTGGTCGACGCCGAGCAGGTGCTGCATCGTGGCGTGCAGGTCGTGCACGTGGACGGGGTCCTTGACGATGTTGTAGCCGAACTCATCGGTCTGGCCGTAGGCTTGGCCGCCTTTGACGCCGCCGCCGGCCATCCAGAGGCTGAAGCAGCGCGGGTGGTGGTCGCGGCCGTAGTTGTTGGCGGTGATCTTGCCTTGGCTGTAGGCGGTGCGGCCGAACTCGCCGCCCCAGATCACCAGCGTGTCTTCGAGGAGCCCGCGTTGCTTGAGGTCCTTGATGAGTGCGGCCGAGGCTTGGTCGGTCTGCTTGCACTGGCGGGTGATGCCGCCCGGCAGGCCGCCATGCTGGTCCCAGCCTTGGTGGAAGAGCTGGACGAAACGCACGCCCTTTTCGATCAAGCGACGGGCCTGCAGGCAATTGGCGGCGAAGGAACCGGGCGTCTTCACGCTGTCGCCGTACATCGCGAGCGTGGCGGGAGATTCCTTGGAAAGGTCGGCGACCTCGGGCACGCTCGTCTGCATGCGGTAGGCCATCTCGGCTTGGGCGAGGCGGGCGTCGACTTCAGGGTCGAGCTCGGTGGCGCGCTGGTCGGCGTTCAGCTTGCCGAGGGCATCGAGCATCCCGCGACGGGCGTGCGGCGAGACCCCTTCCGGGTTCGTTAGGTAGAGCACCGGCTCCTTGCCGGCCTTGAACTGCACGCCTTGGTGTTCGGAGGGGAGAAAGCCCGAGCCCCAAAGACGCGAATACAGCGGCTGGTCCTTCGTCGCATCTTGCGAAACCAGCACGATGAAGGCCGGTAGGTTGTCGTTCATGCTGCCCAAGCCATACGAGGCCCAGGCGCCCATCGAGGGACGGCCCGCGACCTGGTTGCCGGAGCAGAAGAAGGTGATGGCCGGGTCGTGGTTGATCGCCTCCGTGTGCATCGTGCGGATGACGCAGAGGTCGTCGGCGACTTCCCCGGTGTGGCTGAGCAGGTCGCTGTATTCGACGCCCGACTTCCCGTATTTCTTGAAGTTGGTGAACGCGCCGGCGAGCGGCAGGGTCGCTTGGTAGCCGCTCATCCCGGTGAGGCGCTGGCCTTGGCGGACGGAGTCAGGCAGCGGCTGCTGGTTGCGTTCGCGCAGCAGCGGCTTGGGGTCGAGTGTTTCGAACTGCGACGGGCCACCGGCTTGGAAGAGGTAGATGACGCGCTTGGCTTTGGCCGGGAAGTGCGTGCCCTTGGGTAAGGCGGCGGCATGCGCGTCGCC
>JBEGRN010000272.1:0-2739 GCA_041180425.1 Verrucomicrobiota bacterium | reverse complement strand
GCGAGTTTGGCGCTCGTGCCCGTGCCACAAGGCGAACGGTCGTAGGCCTTGCCCGGACAGAGCACGAAGTTGCGGCTATCCGCCGTCGGCGTGGACGCGAAGAGCTCGATGTGGTCGATCTCGCCGCCGTCGGCGCCGGTCACGCCCGCGCGGCCCAAGGCCTGGCGCACCTTCCAGGCATAATCGGTGAGCGCCTCGATGTTCGCCAACGAGACCTCGAGCCCATGTTGCTCGATGAGGAAGAACCAGTTGCCGCCCCACGCGACGTCGCCGCGGACGACCCCGAGGCCCGGTACCTCGACCGCGACGGCCTTGGCATGGCGATAAGACGGCACGTTCGTGATGGTCACCGAGCCATCGGCATGCAGGACGGCGGAGACCGGCCCGACCGCGGTGTCGATGCGCACCTCACCCGGTTGGATCAGGCCGAGGTGGGCCAACGTGACGACCAACCCGATGGTCCCATGGCCGCACATCCACAGCGTGCCGACGTTGTTGAAGAAGATCACCCCGAAACGGCACGAAGGGTCGTGCGGCGGGACCAGCATCGCACCGACGACGACGTCGGAACCGCGCGGCTCATTGACCACCGCCGAACGGAACCGATCGTGGTCGCGGAGGAACACCTGCAGACGCTCCGCCAACGGGCCGGAACCGAGGTCGGGACCCCCCGCAACCACGACTCGGGTCGGCTCGCCTCCCGTGTGGGAGTCGATGACGCGGAGCGCGGTGGGAGGGACGGGACGGGACATGCGGCATTGGCTCCCAAAAACGCCGAAAAGTCGAGGGGGAAGCCCGCCCCGCGGCCCTTGGGAAGGGAAAACCTTGGAACTTCCCCCTTCCCTGCGGAGTTTATTCCAGTAACCTTCCGTTCATGAATAAGAAAAGTTTCCTCTTCCTGACCCTGTTCCTCGGCATCGCCGGCGGCCTGCTCATCGCGAAGTACGCCACCCCCGCCCCTGAACTCCCGGCCAACACGACCAGGTCCTCCGACGAAGTCACCACCACGACGACCCGCCCCACCGCCTCCGGGCGCACCGTCAAGAGCCTGCACCTCGACAAGTCCACCAACGTCCAACCCGAACTCGTCGAAGCCGACCAGGCCGTCGACAGCGCCGCCCGCGAACAGCTCGAACAGCGTTTCCGCAGCTTCCGCGAAGACGGCCGCAAGCAGTTCGAGGACCTCGTCGGCGGCGACCGCGAAAAGATGGGCCGCCTCTTCCGCGCCTCCTTCAGCAACCCCGAATTCCAGCAAATCTTCCAAAGCTCCCGCGAGATCTCCGAGAAGTGGCGCACCGCGACCGACGGCGAAAAGCCGGCGCTCATGGAACAGCTCACCGCCCTGCGCAACAAGGGCCTTGGCATCGCCAAGCAGGAACTCGCCAAGTTGGACGCCCCCGCCGCCGCCCCGGTCCAGCCGACCGTGACCGTCGACGGCGCGACGGTTGTGCCCGCGGCTCCGAAGCCGGCCGGCGAACAGCCTGCAGCGCCCGCCCCGGCCCCGGTCATCATCATGTAATCGCCGCCGGCGCGACGAGCGTCGGCCCATATGAACCGGTCTGGTTTCATCGTTGGCATCGCCTTCGTCTTCACGGTCGCCGTGATCGCGTGGTTCTGGACGCCCACGCCCAGCGCGAAACCCACTCGCCCGCTGGCCAAGGCCCTCGTGCCTGGCGCCAAGCCCCGGCCCATCCTCGCAGCCGCGCCGCGTTCAGCCGCCGGACTGAAACTCGACCCCACCCGCAACGTCTTCCCGGATTCCTTCCCCGCCGCCCAACGCCAGCAGTTCGCCTGGGCCCGCGTCGCCCGAGAAGTCCAGGAGATGAACGAAATGGACCATGAACGCTTTGCCGCGGCCTTGCGCTCCTGGGCTGAAGTGCCGGCCAACAAGGCCCTGCTCGAGAAGGTCCAACAGCTCAACAAGGACTTCCCGACGTTATCCCCCGAGGCTCAGGAAGCCCAGTTGCCACTGGCGGAAACGCTCTACGAAGAAGGCCTGACCTCCCTCCGTCGCCAGTATGCAGAAACGCCGCCCGGTACGCCCGGCCAGAAGTAATCACGCCCGAGCGTAGGCGGCCAGGACGTCGCGAAAACCGCTGAGCGCCGCCTGGACCCGCGCGAAGCCCGCGTGCCGCTGGCCCGTTGCTTGGTCCATATACAGGTTGCGCCTTACCTCGATCATGAGCGCCTGCACCCGCGCGTCCCGCTCCCAGAAGCAGGTCGGCACGAACGCGCCGCTGAACGGCTCATCGACGCCGACGGCGAACCCCTGCGCCACGAAGTAATCGCGGGCCAGTTCGCGCAAGGCTGGCGGCGTATGGAAGGCATCGGTCCCGAGGCCGATCTCCGGCTGCGGGGCGTCCGGTCGCTGCGTCGGCAATGGCTCGGTCGGGTAGCTATGGGCATCGAGCACCACGCACCGGCCGTGCGCCGCCAAGGCCTGGGCGACGGCGGCCTCGCAGGCGCGATGGTGCGGGTCGTAATAGGTTTCCAACAACACCTCGCGGCGCGCGGGAGCGACCGCGCGCAAAACCTGCCCGCGCGTGCCGCGGACGTAGACCGCGCCCATGCCGACCCCGGCGCAGGGCTCATGCGCATCGGCACGGAAGCGTTCGACGTCGACCACCAGGCGAGAGACCGGCGCGCGCCAGACTTGGCCGCTCGGCCAGCTGGGACCGAACAACTCGTCGGTATAGCGATCCTCCAAGCGGAGCTGCTCCCCCGCTAACTCGGCCGGAC
>JBEGRN010000271.1:0-2744 GCA_041180425.1 Verrucomicrobiota bacterium | reverse complement strand
ATCAGCAAGCAGGAGCTCCGCGACCACTCCCCAGAAGGCTTCCTCCCTCGCCGCTATACGCTGTCCAAGCTCATCGCCGAGGGCCTCATCGAAGAAGAAAGCACCTCCGGGACTTCGGGCGCCAGCGTCCGCGTCATCTTTGGGCTGACCTGGTGGGCCGAGCAGGAAGCGCGGGCCCTCCGCCAGAACCCCTTCATCCGCCAACTCCTCAACGCCGAGCCGGCCGCCCGGCGCGCGGTGTTCACGACCCCTGGCTGCAGCGGCGTGAGCTGCTTCGCCCGCTGGCTGAACGTCGAACAACGGACCCTCGGCGCCACGCTCTACGTCAACCAGGAACGCATCCCCTTCAGCCTGCCGGAAGCCAAGCTCGCCAAGATGGCCGAAGAAACCGCCGCTTGGGCGCCGGCCTTCCTGGACGTCGACCCCGTGCATGGCATGTGGTTCGCCCTTTACTGCGAACGGCATGGCCTGCGCTTCCCGTCGCTGCGCTTCATCCTCACGAGCTACGAATACACCAGTGTCGTCCATCGCCGCGTCCTGGAGCGCGTCTTTGGCGTGCCCGTCATCAACCTCTACGGCTCCAGCGAGACCGGCCACCTCCTCATCGAAGCTGCCGACTCCATCTCCCTGCCCAGTCCCGTGACCGCCACCTTGGAGCTGGTTGACCGCGACGACCGCGGGGTCGGGCAATTCCTGGTCACCACGCACACCAACCCCTACTTGCCGCTCCTCCGCTACGCCATCGGCGACTACGCCGAGCGCTCCGGAGAAGGCTACATCGTCCACGGACGCGTCCGGGACGCCCTGCGCCGGGCCGATGGGTCGGTGGCGACCACGCGTCAGGTCGACGCGCTCTTCGCGGACCTCACCGACATCGCCCATTACCAGGTCCGGCAGCATCCCGATGGCCAACTGGAAGTCTTCCTCATGCCTGTCGTCGCTGGCACGGACCTGAGCGCCAGCAGCGCCCTCCTGGAGCCTCGCCTCCGTGCGCTGCTCGGTGGAGCTGTCGGCATCCGAACGGGCGTTTTGATCGCCCCCGAAGACTCCGGAAAGTTCCGCCTGACCGTCCCGTTGGCCTGAACCGCCGCACAAACGCCCCTCGTCGGCGTTTTTTCGCTTCTTGGCTGGAAAACCGTCCAAAGACTGACCAAGGTGTCTTTTTACATCGATGGAAGTCTATATCGACGGAAAGTTCTACCCTAAGGCCGACGCCAAAATCTCGGTCTTCGACCACGGTTTCCTTTATGGAGACGGTATCTTCGAAGGCATCCGCCTCTACAAAGGCTGCGTCTTCCGCCTCGACGAGCACCTCGAGCGCCTGGAGATGTCCGCCAAGGCCATCTGCCTGACGATGCCTTGGACGCGCCAGCAGATCGCCGACATCGTCTGCGAATCCTGCCGCCGCAACAACCTCACCGACGGCTACATCCGCCTCGTCGTGTCCCGTGGCTTCGGCGACCTCGGCCTCTCGCCGAAGAACTGCCCCACCCCGTCGATCATCTGCATCGCCGACTCCATCAAGCTCTACCCCGAGGAACTCTACACCACGGGCATGAAGATCATCACCTCGCCGACGCGCCGCATCAGCCCGGCCGCGCTCCCGCCGATGATCAAGTCGCTCAACTACCTGAACAACATCATGGCCAAGATCGAAGCCCAGCAGCACGGCTTCCACGAGTGCCTGATGCTCAATGAACAGGGCTACGTGTCCGAGTGCACCGGCGACAACGTCTTCCTCATCCATAAGGGTCGCCTGCTCACGCCGGCCTCCCATACCGGCGCCCTCGTCGGCATCACCCGCCAGGTCGCGCTCGAAGTCGCCGCCGCCCTCGGCATCCCGACCGTCGAGACCAACATCACCCGTTACGACGTCTGGAACGCCGACGAGTGCTTCCTCACCGGCACCGCCGCCGAGGTCATCCCGGTCATCGAAGTCGACGCCCGCACCATCGGCACCGGCAAGCCCGGCCCGTTGACGGCCAAGATTCTCGCCGAGTTCCGCAAGAAGGCTTCCCGCGAAGGCGCGATGATCCGCTAAGGCCGTCCTTCCGGGCGATAAACCCGGAAACAGCCGCATGTCCACCGCCCCCGACCCCACGCAGACGAACGCGACGGCCCCGACGTTGCGGCGCCTGCTGGGCATCGCGTGGTCGCACCGGACGGACTGCCTCCAGCTGCTCGGCCTGCAGCTCATCCTGGTCGTCTTCACGGTCACGGTCTTCGTGCTCACGGGCATCGCCGTCGACTTCATCCGCCACTGCGCCGACGCGAACGTCCCGGCCCCGACGCTGCCGTTCTTCGTCCCCAAGGACAGCGACAACGTCGCCACCCTGTGGTGGCTCTCGGGCGGCATCATCGCGGTAGCCTTGCTGCGGGCGGCGCTGTCCTTCGTCTTCGGCCTGGTCTCGGTCCGCTTCATGCACGGGCGCATCGTCGTCAACCTCCGCGCCCAGGTCTTCGCCAAGCTCCAGCAGCTGAGCTTCCGCTTCTTCGACTCGAACGCCAGCGGCTCGATCATCAACCGCGTGACCTCTGATGCCCACTCGGTGCGCATCTTCATCGAAGGCGTCCTGCTGCAGCTCGCCATCATCACGGTCACGCTCGTCGTCTGCTCGGTCTACATGTTCCGGACCGACTGGCGTCTCACGCTGGCCTGCCTCTCGGTGTTGCCGATCCAGATCTGGTTCGCGGTGCGTTTCTCCAAGAAAGTCCGCCCGGCCTACGAAGAGAACCGTGACCTC
>JBEGRN010000270.1:0-2745 GCA_041180425.1 Verrucomicrobiota bacterium | reverse complement strand
ACGTCATCCAGATCACCATCGAGAGCCTCAGCGCCGAGTTTTTGGGCTGCTATGGCGAGCCGGGGTATGCGTCCAAGAACCTGACGCCGAACCTCGACCTCATCGCCAAGGATTCGCTCTGGTTCCGCCATTGCTACGCTGGCGGCACGCGCACGGTGCGCGGCATGGAGGCCCTGTCTCTCTCGATCCCGCCCATCCCGGGCCAGTCCGTGCTGCGTCGCAAGGGGTGCGAAGACCTTTGCACGCTGGGTTCGGTGCTGAAGCAGGCCGGCTACGATACCGCTTTCATCTATGGGGGCGATGGGTTCTTCGACAACATGAACTACTTCTTCGGTGCCAACGGCTACCGTCTCGTCGACCTCCCGCGTCAGGTGGAGGCGGGCAAGAAGCCGACGTTCGCCAACGCCTGGGGGGCGTGCGATGAAGACGCGTTCGCTTGGTCCCTGGAAGAAGCCGACAAGGCCCACGCGGCCGGTAAGCCCTTCCATCACTTCGTGATGACGACCTCCAACCACCGTCCTTACACCTGGCCGGCGGGTAAGATCGACCCGAAGCTCGTCGACCGCGAGGGTGGGGTAGCCTACACGGACTACGCCATCGGGGCCTTCCTAAAGGCCGCCGCCACCAAGCCTTGGTTCAAGGACACGCTCTTCGTCATCGTCGCCGACCATTGCGCTTCGGTGGCGGGCAAGCGCGAGCTCGAGATCCGTAAGTATGAGATCCCGCTCTTCATCTGGTCGCCGGGCAACATCCCCGCCCGTCGCTTCGAGCCGATGATGAGCCAGATCGATACGGCCCCGACGGTCCTCGGCCTGCTCAACCTGCCTTACACGTCGCGCTTCGTCGGGTCCGATGTCCTGCAGCCAGGCTACCAGCCCCGCGCGTTCATCAGCAACTACCAGAAAGTGGCGATGCTGCGGGGCGATGGCCTGCTCACGGTGCTCAAGCCGGTGCGCAACGCCACCCAGTATCAGGCTGACTTGGCCACCGGGGCTCTGGCGCCGCGCGTGCCGGCTGCTGGGGACGACGAAGCCCTGCGGCAAGCCATCGATTTCTATCAAGGCACCGACCAGCTTTTCAACCAAGGTGGACTCGCCAATCCCAAGCGCTGAGCGTCCCTCGCTCGTCTGGCCGAGCCTCGCCGTTGCGGCTGTGGCCCTCGGCTTTGGCGTGCCGGGCCTGGGCGGGGAGGCGCTGGACCTGTGGGTTCAAGGTCTCTTTTGGAACGGTCAGGCTTGGCTGATTCCGCATGAGGCGCCTTGGGGCCTGTGGTTGGCCTATGATGGCCCGAAGGCCGTCATCATCGTCGTTGCGGTGGTGACCTTGCTCTTAGCCTCCTGGCGGGCCTTCCGCGGAGAGGTTTCCCGTCCGTTGTGGTTTAACCTGGCATGCTTGGCGGCGGTCACCGTGGTGTGCACGCAACTGCGGGCCATCAGCCACATAGCCACGCCGCTGGACCTCAAACTCTATGGCGGTACTTGGGAGCACCTCTTGCTGTTTCAAGCCAAGCCCGCGGGCTACCCGAGTCACGCCTTCCCGGCCGGCCATGCCAGCGGTGGGTTCGCGCTGATCTGCCTTTATTGGAGTTGGCCCCGTGCGCGGCGTACGCTGGGCCTCTGCCTCGGTTTGGGCTTGGGCCTCTGGATGGGGCTCTACCAGGTCGCCCGTGGCGAGCACTTCCTCTCGCACACCTTAGCCACGGCTGCTTTGGCCTGGCTGGTGTGTGCGGGGCTGGCCCGTTGGATCCGTCCGCAGCCGGACGGCCCGACGGCTTAGTTCGTCCAGTTGGTGATGTTGTCCGAGCGAAACGGTCCAGCCGTGTTCGACTCGTCACCGTAGGTCGCCGGCACGATGCCCGTCTTGGACATCGGATTGGCGCCCGAGTCATCCCAGTAGTCGGCGAAGGTCGGGGCATCGGTCGGGTTGGCCGGCTCGATGAAGTTCGAACCGCAGCTCACGATGAGGAAGCCCGGGGCTAGCCAATAGCTGAAAGGCGTCACATAGGCGCCGGTCGAAGCGTTTTGGATGGCCGTCGAGGAGCTGGGCAGGATGCGGTAACGGTAGTCGTAGGGGTTGCCCCAAGGGTCGCGGAACTCGTAGGCCGCCGCCGAACCGCCGGTCCAGTCGTTCAGGCCGATGGACTTGTCGTCGTTGGAGTTCACCGCGCCGACGCCGAGGAACGGCTTCATCTTGCGGGTGGAGCCGCCCGGCAGGGTGGCGTCGTTGTAGTTCTTGAGCGCGACGGCGGTGCCGCCGGAGGAGATCGCCGTGCTGACGAGCACGCGGCGACCCATGATCTGGTCGAAGAGGTCCTTGCGGAACTGGGGGTCGTCGCCGCCGGCGATGCCGCCGGTGTTGCGGCAGGGGTAGTCGCCGTACATCTTCTTGTACATCTCGCAGGCCGTCGCGAGGGCCGTGATCTCGCCCTTGGCCGTGGCCTTGTTGTTGCCGTTCTTGGCGGCCTTGAAGAGCGAGAAGGTGAGGGAGGCGAGGATGGCGATGATCGAGATCACGAGCAGGAGCTCGATCAGCGTGAAGCCGCGGCGGGCAGGGGTACGGGTCGACATGGGGCGGGGAAGGTTAGATGTGGCGGGAGTCGTTCTCGTCCTTCTTGACGTAGCCGGAGTCCTGGCGCTGGTGGTTGACGGCGTTCTTCTTGAGGTAGGCCTGGTAGACGTCGTCGGCGGACATGCCGAGCACTTGGGCGATGGAGATGAGGAAGTGGAAGAGGTCGATGACCTCGAC
>JBEGRN010000269.1:0-2764 GCA_041180425.1 Verrucomicrobiota bacterium | reverse complement strand
CTCCCGCACGCGCGCCTGCCGAAGGTCGTCCCCGTCGGCACCCCGATCGGGCAAATCGACGCGATCGCCGCCAGCTTCCTCGGCCTGCCCGCCGGCATCCCGCTGGCCGCCGGCACGACGGATGGTTGCGCTACTTTCCTCGCCAGCGGCGCCAGTCGTATCGGCGAGGGCGCGACCGCGCTGGGCTCGACCATCGTGCTCAAGCTGCTCAGCGACCGCCCGATCTTC
This sequence comes from Verrucomicrobiota bacterium, assembly GCA_041180425.1. GTDB lineage: Bacteria > Verrucomicrobiota > Verrucomicrobiia > Opitutales > UBA953 > UBA953. The sequence continues at coordinate 2,536 of JBEGRN010000269.1, read as the reverse complement.
GCCCCTCAATACGGCATCTACAGCCACCGCCTCGGTAACCAATGGCTGGCGGGCGGAGCGTCCAACTGCGGCGGCAAGACCCTGGCCGCGCAGTTCACGGCCGACGAACTCGATGCCTTATCGGCGCGTCTAGACGTCAGCCAACCCACTGGGCTCGACTACTACCCCTTGCCCGCTCAAGGCGAACGCTTCCCGATCGCCGACCCACAGCTTCTGCCGCGCCTCACCCCGCGTCCGACCGATGACGCCACTTTTCTCCAGGGCATGCTAGAAGGCCTCGCTGCGGTTGAACGACTCGGCTACGACCGCCTTGCCGAACTCGGCGGCCCCAAGCTCGCCTCCGTGCGCCATGCCGGCGGCGGCACCCGCAACGCCGCCTGGATGAAACTGCGCGGCCAAAAGCTCGGCGTGCCCTTAACCGCCGCCTGGAGCGATGAAGCCGCCGCGGGCACGGCCCGTTTGGCTTGGCGCGCACTGGGCCACGAACTGAAACTCTCATGACGACCTTACGCAACCTGACGGGACTGGCGGAAGTCGCCGAACACTACGGCGTGCTACTGGTCGACCAGTTCGGCACGCTCCACGACGGCCAGACCCCCTACCCGCACGCGGCGGATGCGCTCAGCCGCTACCGAGCGACCGGCGGCAAGGTCGTGGTGCTCTCGAACTCCGCCAAATCAGGCGACGACAACCGCGAACGGCTCAAGGGCTTCGGCTTCGACGAACGCCACTTCGACGCGGTTGTGACGTCCGGCGACGCCGCTCAAGCCGCCATGCGTGCCGGCTCGCTCGGACCTGCCTTCCAACCCGGCGGCAAGATCCACATCTCCGGCAAGCCGGGCGCCGACTACGGCTTCGGGGCTTTCGGTTTCGCGACCGTTTGGCCTGACGACGCCGACGGGATCATCTTGGCCGCCAGCCAAGAACCGGACCGCAATTGGCGGCAACAGATCCGCGACTTGCTCGGCGCTGCCCGGCGCGGCGTGACCGTCGCGGTCTGCAACCCTGACCTGGAGATGCTCACGCCCAAAGGCGTGCGTCCCTCCGCCGGGGCCATCGCCTTGGAACTCGAGCGCGCGGGCGCCGTCCTCCGCACCTTCGGCAAGCCCCACGGCGACATCTACCGCACGGCCCTTGCCGCCGCGGGCAACCCGCCGCCCTCGGCCGTGCTCGCCATCGGTGACAGCCCGGAACACGACCTTCAAGGCGCGGCCCAAGCCGCCATCGACGGAGCGCTCGTCCGCACCGGCATCATGGTCGGACTCAACGACGCCGAACTGTTGCCGCGACTCCCGAAGCGGTCCGACCGTCCTTGGCTCAGCCTCCCAGAGCTACGGTGGTGATCAACACCCTGCCTGCGCCGTGTTGCCGCGGCCCTTGGGCTTGCCGTGGATGCAATACGGACACGATTTCTCGTAGACGTACTCCGGTAAGCGTTGCTCGGCCTTGGTGAGCGGCATCTGACAGTTGAAGCAGATGACCGACTCCGTCTCACGGAGGTCGGGACCAACGCCGACGCGGCTATCGAACACGAAGCATTCGCCGTCGTAATGGGCGCCACCGACTTCCTCGAAATACTTCAGGATACCGCCATCGAGCTGCAGGATGTTCGTGAAGCCCTCCATCTCCATGAATGGGCCGGCCTTTTCGCAGCGGATCCCGCCGGTGCAGAACATCACGACAGGCTGGGCCTTCAGTTCGGCTGGCAGCTTGCGGACGGCGGCCGGGAAATCGCGGAAATTGTTCACCCCTGCCGGTAGCGCGCCCTTGAAGGTCCCTAAGCGCACCTCGTAATCGTTACGGGTGTCGAGCAGGACGAGCGGCCGGCCTTCATCCAGCCAGGCCTTCAGCTGCGTCGCGGTGATCTTCGGCGAAGCCTTGCCGACCGGGTCGACGCCCTCGACGCCGAAAGAGATGATCTCCTTCTTCACCTTCACGAGCATGCGCTTGAAAGGCTGATGCGAGCTGGGGCTCTCCTTGGGCTTGATATCGGCTAAGCCAGGGAAGGTGCGGATATGGTCGACCACCACGGCCAGTTGCGCCGACGTGCCGGCGAGGAAGAAGTTGATGCCTTCGGCGGCGATCAGGATCGTCCCCTTGAGCCCTTGGGCGCGGCAGAGGGCCAACAGCTCCGCCTTCCGCTCTTCGAGTCGATCGAGGGCGGCGAACTTGTAGCAGGAAAGATTGATGACCTCCGCGGACATACCCCGACATCAGAAGAACCCCGAGCCACCGTGGCAAAGGCGAAAACGCCCTTCGCCCTGTTCTTGCCTTTCCCTGGCCCATCCCTAGCCCTAACCCGAGCGGTCCCGCACCGCCTGATATGTCGTCCGAAGAACTCTCCCTCAGCCCCATCGGACATATCCGCTGCGGGAAGACGTTGAAGTTCAACGCCCGCCATCAACCGGATGAACAGCGGCCCGAGACCAACGTCCTCGAACTGATTCCTGGCGACAAATACGTCAAAGCCCTCAAGGACCTCGCCGGCTTCGACCGCATCTGGCTCCTCTGGTGGTTCCACCGCAACAAGGACTGG
>JBEGRN010000268.1:0-3125 GCA_041180425.1 Verrucomicrobiota bacterium | reverse complement strand
GATGAGCGGCACGGGGTCAGGCACGTCATCGCTGCGCGAGACGAAGCCAGACCCCATGCCTTCATCGCCCGCGAAACCGGTTCGGGCACCCGCCTCGCCGTCGACGATTTCTTCCGCCCGCTGAAAAACATCCCCGAGGTGAGGTTCGAACTGGGGAGCAACGAGGCGATCCTCGAAGCCGTCGCCGGCGGCATGGGCCTGGCCATCATCTCGGCGCACGCCCTGCGGGCCAGCGCTCGCACCGACATCATCACGCTGGAGGTCGAAGGTTTCCCGCTGCAGTCCAGCTGGCAGATCGTCCACCCCTCCGGTCGCCGACTCTCGTCCCTGGCCGCCGCGTTCCGCGACCACCTCATCCCGCCTCGCCTCTTGCCAACTTGGCGCCGCCCGATGAAAGTCGGTCGGTCCATGCGTCGTCTCCTGTTCGTCGTGCTCTCCGCTTGGTCGGCCCTCTCGGCCGGCGAACTGGAGCTCAAGTGCGGTAGCTTCACGCTGCGGCTCGACGGCCAGGGCCGGCCGCAGGCCTGCTCCCGCGCTCGCGATGGCGCCGCCCTGCTGCGACCGGGCGCGGGACAGGAAGGGTTCGCCGTGGTCGCCGCCGACGGTGCGACGACGCCGCTGCCGGCGTTGCGCCTGCTGCCCGCGGGACGTCTGGAAGCGACCTCCGCGGACGGTCGCCAGGCCGTGGTCTTCGCCGTCGCCGGTGGGGCCCGCCACCTCGCCTTCCGGATCGTGGAGTTGCGCGGGCTGGAGCCGGAGGCCCGCGACACCTTGAAGTTCACGCTCATCGGGGGCGCCGACTTGCGGTTGCTGCCTTTGGATTACATGACGGAGACCACGGGTGGCGCCGGTCTCCTGCGCGTGACTTGGCCGGCCCTGTGGAACCGGCATGCGTCGAACCCGCGGGGTGGGTTCGCGCTGTATGAGCGGACCGGCGACGAGGACGAGGACGAGACGTTGCTGCGCCTGTGGGTCGAGGAAGGACTGCCGCACCCGCGGGTCGAGGGCCCGTGGGACCTGGCCCGGGCCCGGACTTGGGTGCGCGAGTGGCAGGGCCGTTTCGCCGATCGCTCCCAGCTCATCCTCGCGGCCAAGACGCCCGCCGAGCTCCGCGCGGGGCTCGCGCAGGCCCGGCGGGCGAACCTCCGCCAGATCTACCTCTTCACCGACGTCTGGCGGCCCGACGCCTTCTGGCCGGACAAGCATTCGCATGTCGACGTCAACCCGGCGGTCTTCCCGCGTGGCGAGGCGGACCTCCGTGCATTCGCCGAGGAAGTGCGGGCCGCCGGGATGTACCTCGCGCTCCATTCCATCTCGGGCGGCATCGGGAAGTCGGACCCGCGCCGCATCGGCGCCAAGCCCGACCCGCGGCTCGCCTCCTGGGGCGAAGGGAAGCTGGTCGGCGGGGTCGACGCAAAGGCCGCGACCTTGCGGCTCCGGCTCGCGCCCGGACAGGTCTTGCCCTCCGAGGATACGCGCCGCGGCAAGTTCCCGTCCGTCGGGGAGCGCGGCGCCACCATCGAAACCAACTGGCTCAAGGTCGGAGAGGAGATCGTCCGTTTCGACGCGGCCGTCCGGCTGGCCGATGGCGCCTATGAACTGGTCCGTTGCCGGCGCGGCGTCGGCACCACGCCCGCGGTCGCCCATCCCGCCGCCACGGCGGTGGTCGGGCTCTATGCGCCCTACGGCGCGAACTTCATTCCCGGCAACGACACCGACCTGCTGGCGGAGATGGCCGCCGAATACGCCGGACTCGTCAACCGCTGCCTCGTCGAACACGTCGAGTTCGACGGCGCGGAAATCCACGCGCACGAAGGCTTCTGGGGCTACCGCAAATACGCCACGCTCCTCTACCAAAGCCTGACCCGGCCGACCACCGCGCACGACAGCCGCGGCAGCCGGCCGGACTGCTGGTTCGAGTACCGGCTCAACTCTTCGAAGCGGCTCATGGCCGGCGCCTGCGCTTACTCGCACGGTAATTGGACCGTCCCCGTCGCGCTCGACCAAGCCGGTCGCCCCGCGTCCAACCTGCTCGAGGCCCACTTCGTGTTGAGCCAGGGGCACCTCGGCGGCGCGCTTGGCCTCGCCAAGCCCGAGCCCATGTTCGGGGTCGGCGTGGAGCAGCTCGCGCGCCATGGCCAGACCGAGGATTTCCTGGAAGCGTTGCGGACCTGGACGGAGGTCAACCGTCGCCTCACGCCCGCGCAGCACCAGACGATCGCCGCATCCTTCCGCCCCCCGACCGGTCCGCGCGCCCTGATCTTCAGCCACCACGTCCGGTCGGAAGCGGTTTGGGACGCGCGCGAGCTCGCCGACCGCTTTGAGCTCACGCCTACGACCGTGCTCCGGCGGGCCAAGGGCGATATCCTCTGGCACGTCGGTCAGGAACACGGACCCGTCGCCCCGAAGCAATTCGCAGTCGCCGGCCAGGCCGTCGAACTCGTGAACCCTCTGGCCGAGCGCCCCGTCGACTTCGTCGTCCGCGTGCTGCCGGCCTTCGACCCCGCCGCGCCCACCGTCCGCCCGCCGGCGCCCGTGCGCACCAAGCCCGCCGCGCCCGGGGTCGGCCCCGCCGTCTTCACCGCGGGCGGGGAGGCCGCGGCGAAAGGCCCCGCGTCCGTCGCTGCTCGCCCGGTCAACTACGACCTCTTTCCCGCCAAGCCCTTCCGGTTCGGTGAAGGCAGCTCGCGCCACACCGAGTTCGAGGATGGCGCGCTCACCGTCGAGGATACCTCCCTCGCCGACGGCCCGGTCCGACAGGTCGAAGGCTTGCCCGGGTGGTCGGTCGACCTCGACCTCACGCGCCACCGCGGGCTCGCCTGCACCGTCGAAGGCGACGGCTCCGGCGCGCTGCTGCTCCTCCAGGTTGGCCAACGCGACTACATCATCCCGCTCGACTTCACCGGCGAGCGCGACGTCGTGATCCCGCACGGCGAGGTCGCGTGGGCGCGGGCCGATTGGGGCTGGCGCATGGAGACCAAGCACAACGACTACGGGAACGTCCGCCGGGTGAAGGTGGGCTTGCCGCAGATGGCGCGCGCCGGCACGAGCACCGCCACCGTCACGCACCTGCGCGCCCTCGCGGAGATCCCCCGGCCGCTCGTCGATCCCGTCGTGCGCGTCGG
>JBEGRN010000267.1:0-2771 GCA_041180425.1 Verrucomicrobiota bacterium | reverse complement strand
ATGCCCCGTCTTTACCTTTCCCCTCCCGATGTCGGCAGCGCCGAGGTCGAGTTCGTGCTCGAGGCGTTCGAGTCCAATTGGATCGCGCCGGTCGGCCCGTCGCTCGACGCCTTCGAACGCGAGTTCGCCGAGCTGGTGGGTTCGCGCCACGCGGTCGCGGTGTCGTCGGGCACCGCGGCCTTGCATCTGGCCTTGCGTCTCGCGGGCGTGGGCCCGGGCGACGAAGTCCTGTGCTCGACGCTGACCTTCATCGCTTCGGCTGCGCCGATCACCTACTTGGGCGCCAAGCCCGTCTTCATCGATGCGGAAACGCAGAGCTGGAACATGGACCCGGCGGTCGCTTGTGCAGTCATCGAGCGCAAGGCGAAGGCCGGCCGTCCGCCCAAGGCCTTGGTCTTGGTCCATCTCTACGGACAGTCCGCGGACATTGCGCCCATCAAGGCCTGCTGCGAGCGTCATGGCGTGAAGCTGATCGAGGACGCCGCGGAAGCCTTGGGCGCCAGCTATGGCGAGACCAGTCCAGGCTCCCACGGGCTTTGCGGCATCCATTCCTTCAACGGCAACAAGATCATCACGACCTCTGGGGGCGGGATGTTGGTGACCGACGACGCGGAGCTGGCCAAGCAGGCGCGCTTCCTCGCCACACAGGCGCGCGACCCGGCCCCGCACTATCAACATTCGACGATCGGCTATAACTACCGACTGAGTAACATCAGCGCGGCCATCGGACGAGGGCAGTTGCTCCGTCTGGCCGGCAAGGTCACGCGCCGGCGCGACCACTACCGTGCCTATGCGAAAGCCTTCGCCGCTTGTCCCGGCCTCGCCATGCAGCCCGAAGCGCCATGGGGACAGTCGACGCACTGGCTCTCCTGCCTGACGATTGACCCGGCTCAGGCTGGCGCCACCGCGGAGGACGTGAGGTTGGCGCTGGAGAAAGCCGACATCGAGGCTCGCCCGCTCTGGAAGCCGTTGCACCTGCAGCCCGTCTTCGCTGCGGCGGAGTATCATGGCGGGCAAGTCGCCGCTGGGCTGTTCGCCCAAGGGCTTTGCTTGCCGTCGGGTTCGGGCATGTCCGAGGAGGACAGGGCCCGCGTCATCGCGACGGTCCAGTCGGTCCTGAAGAAGTAACCCATGGCTTTCGCCCGCATCCTACGTTCCAGCGCGCTCATGGGCGGAGCCTCGGTCTTGGTCTTGGTGGCGGCGTTCTTCCGCACTAAAGCCATCGCCTGGATGGTCGGGCCGGCCGGTGTCGGGCTCGCGGGCGTGCTAGTGTCCTTCAATGGTCTCTTCGCCATGGCCGCAGGGTGGGGGTTGGCGACGGCGGGTGTCCGCACGGTGGCTGCGGCGACGCCGGCGGAAAAAGCCGCCAAGATGGCGGCGGTCCGCTGGCTGGGCGTGCGCTTGAGTTGGCTCGGACTGCTCGCGGTCGCCTTGCTGTTTGCGCCCATCGGCCTGTGGACCTTCCGGCCCGACGATCGGCACATTCTCGAACTTGGCTTGGCCGGCTTGGCCGTCCCGTTGCTCGTCGCCGCGGGCATGTGGGGCGCGCTCTTGCAGGCGGGTGGCCAGCTGCGCGCGCTCGCTACGACCCAAGTGCTCTCGGCTTTCGCCGGCGTCCTGCTCGGACTGCCGTTGGTCTATGTCTGCCACCAGGCGGGGTATTCCTTATGGGGTGTGACCTTGGGCATTTTGGTGGCGACCGGCGGCCCCGCGATTTTCTTGTGGCGGGCCGCTGAGCAGTATTGTCCGACGCCAGCCGGAGCCGCGCCTGACCGAGCCCATATCCGCGAATTGCTGCAGCTCGGCGGAGCGCTGATGGTGGTCGGCCTACTTTCGCAGCTCTCGGCCTATGTCGCTCGCTGGGTCGTCCTCCGCGAATTCGGCCTGACGGCGGCCGGGCACTACCAAGCGGCCTTGGCGATCGCGAGCAGCCTCCCCGGGTTCGTTTTCGCCGCGATGGCGACGGACTTCTTCCCGCGCGTCGCCGCCGCTCGAGATGAAGCGGAGGCCCGCTCCTTGGTCGAGAAGCAGATCCAGGCCGGGCTCCTCTTGGCGCTGCCGCTCTTGGCGGCCTTGCTGACCATGGGCCGCGTCTGCATCCATTGGCTTTACGCCGCGGAGCAATTCGAGCCGGCCATCCCGTTGTTGGCCTGGATGGTGTGGGGCGTCTTCTTCCGGCTGGTTTCCTGGCCGATGGGCTTTTGGCTGCAGGCTCGCGGGTCTAACCGCACGGTCATCGTGGTGGAGCTGATCTCCAACCTAGTCCTCGGGCTGCTTCCCTTGCTCTTGGTCGGACCGTTCGGCCTGCAAGGCGCCGCCATCGCCTTCGCCGCCGGCTACGTCGCCTATGCGGTGCTGATGTCGGCCGTGATGCGTTGGCGCACCGGACATTGGGTCGGAGCCCGGACGTGGGCTTGGGCTGGTTTGGCTGGCCTCGCTTTGGCGTCGGCGCAGTTCAGCGTGCGTTCGGCGGATGGCGATTTCTGGGGCTTGCTGCCCACGGGCATTCTCGGCGTCGTCTGCGCCGTCATCTATTACCGCAGCGTGCGGAACGAGACGCACGCCGCCGCTGAACAACCATGAGCGTCGCCTTTTCCTGGCAAGGGTTGCCGCAGTATGCGGCCCGCCAACTGCGTCCGGCCATCGCGCGCCTCGGGCAGCCTTGCGCCGTCGTCGGGACGCGGCCGGCCGTCCCCATCCAAGGCATGGAAGAGTCGCTCGGTCAGCCGATCCATTGGGTGGAGTCCTCCCAGTCGGTGCGCTGGGCGGAT
>JBEGRN010000266.1:0-2791 GCA_041180425.1 Verrucomicrobiota bacterium | reverse complement strand
GCCTCTCCGCTGCAGCGGCGCGCCGATCAAACCTACGGCGACCTCCTGGCGTTGGTGCTCTCCGCCCAAGCGGCGCCGCGCGAACTCTCGGCGGGCCTCTCCGTGCCGTTCGCCGCGCTGCCGACCGAAGCCCGCCTGAGTTTCCGCCTGCGCCACCCGAAGAGCTTCACGGCGCACCTGCGCGTGCCCGGACAGTTCGACCTGGGCGTGTTTGAGGTGGAACCCATCGAAGTCTCCCTCGTCCCGCGGCCCGAGGACGTCGACGCCTGGGGCCTCTGGTTGCAGGTCCGGGCCCTCGGCGGGGAACGCACGCCAGCGGCCGCCGCGAAAGCCGGCGAAGCGGCCCGGCAAAAGATTCCGACGTACCGTCCGCGCGCCTTGCATGAGCTCGCCGCGGCGCTCGCGCAACAACCGGCCAGCGGGCCGAGCGACGGCAGCCGTGCCGCGCTGCTGGAAGCCTACGACCTCTTGCTTTGGGAGGACGCGCCATGAGCATCCCTCCGCTGACCCGCACCTCGGAACCGTTCCGCTACCACGACCGCGTGGTGGGCGACGTCTGGCTCCGCCGGGAAGGCACGCCGGAACCCGTCGCGGAGGGACCGCACGTCTTCACCCAGCGCGCGGCTTGGCTCAACGCGTGGATCGCGGCGGTGGGCAGCGCCCAGACCACGGTGCACCTGTCTCTGCCGACGCTGACGCATGCGACGCTGATCGAGGCCCTCGCCCAAGCGGCCAAGCAACGGCAGGTACGGGTCTATATCATCACCACCGAAGGCCAAGGGCCGGAGCTAAAGCCCGACGAGAAGCAGAGCCACTTGGCGGCGCTCGACTTCTTGGCGTCGGCGGGGGCGACGCTGCAGAGCACGACGACCTTCCACCCGACGCTCCTGCTCGTCGACGCGGCGTCCGCGAGCCCGCGAGCCTTTCTAGAGTCGAGCGAACAGCTCTGCGTCGAGGAACCTGCGCTGGCGACGTCGCTGCAGCGGCTCTTCGCGCTCGGTTGGTGGCGCCATGGCGTGAACCGCCTCTCCCGCGCCGGCGCCGGCAAGGCCGAGCAACCGGCGCATTTCCCCGCCCAACGCGTCCTGCCGCTCGTGCCCATCGACGTCCGCCCGATCGTCAAGCCGCCGGCCAAGCCCGTCGCTCGGCTGGAAGTGGCGGACGCCCGGCAAGCCTTCCTCGCGGGCTCGCGGGCCAAGCTCTGGGTCGCGCTCACCTCACTCGACGGCGAGCCGGCCTTGCTGACCCAACTGACGGAAAAAGCCAAAGACCCTGCCTGCGACGTCCGGCTGCTGCTCGCGTCCCGCTCCACGCAAGTAGAACCCTTGCGCGCCTTGCTGAAGGCGGGCGTGCAGGTCCGCGTCGCCCCGACGGCCCCGCAGTTGATCGCGGATGACCGCGCGTGGGTAGTCGGTGGCCGCAAGTATGGCCGCGAGCCGGTGAACGGCCTCGCTTGCGCGGCGATCCTCACGGGCGTCGGCGGCGGCGAACTCATCGCCCGCTTTGCGCAGCGCTGGGAAACGGCTGAGCTCACGCTCACGGCTGACGCCAAGCTCGGCGCACTCCGTAGCCCCTACTTGCCCCTCACGGCCGCCGCGGACGCCGCCTGGTTGCCGTGTCCGGCGCCCCAGAAGCACGTCGTCCTCAGCACGCCTTGGACGGCTTTCTCGGCGGCGGACCTCACCGACAGCGCGCCGCACCGCGAAGCCAAGGACGACCCCGCCTGCAACGCGCTGGAGCTCACCTATGAATGGCAGGTCGTGCCGCCGAAGCTCCCGGCCGACGCCAAGGAAGAGTTCAAGCTCGGGCCGGAGCCGACGACGAAAGGCGCTGAACGCACCAAGACCCCGCACAGCCCGCGCCGCTTCGTGCGCGGCAAGGAAGTCTACGTCCTCATCGACCGCACGGACCCTATCCGCCTCTCCGAATTCCGCGCCCTCGAACGCCAGACCAAGGTCCGCTCCGTCATCGCCCGCGACTAAGCGGGGTAAACTACTTCTTCTTCAGTTCCTCGCGGAGCTCGCGGATGTCCTCGTGCAGGGCGCGGACTTCGCGGCGGAGTTCCTCATGGTCCTTGGTCTCCTTGGGGAGGATGAGCTTGGAGGTGACGATGGCGGAGATGGAACCGAAGAGGGCGATACCGACGAGCATGAGGCCCGCGGCGATGATGCGGCCTTCGGTCGTCACGGGATAGGTATCGCCATAACCGACGGTCGTCACGGTGGTAAGCGCCCACCAGAGCGCATCGCCGCCCGACTTGATGGTGGCCCCGGGCGCATGCCGCTCAGCTTCGACCATGAGGGCGGTGCTGAAGACGATCATGACCACGGCGATGCCGGGAAGCGCGAGGAGGCGTTCGTTGAGGGTCGTGCCCGTGGTGAGCTCCTGCAGCTTATAGAGCACGCGCAGGACACGGACGATGCGGTAGACGCGGATGAGCTGGAGGGTACGGAAGGCCACGTCGAAGGGAATGGCGGCCAAGAGATCCAGCCAGCCCCAGCGCCAAAACTCGGCGGCCCAACCGGCGCGGCGCCAGCGAACCAGGACGTCGGTGAAGAAGACGGCGCAGGCGGCGTTGTCGATCCAGCGGAAGACCGCCATGGTCTGCGCCGAGAAGACCAAGAACGTCTCGACCAGCACCAGCAGCAACGAACCCAGGGCCACCGCGAAGACGAACCAATCCCAGCCGTTGAGGCGGACCTTGAGTTCGTCGTGCAGCTTGGACATGCCGGCACGTTAGGAGAACTTCGGCCGCAGGGCAAGGGCGACCGCCAGCGGCCTCAGAGGATCA
>JBEGRN010000265.1:0-2798 GCA_041180425.1 Verrucomicrobiota bacterium | reverse complement strand
TAGAAGAGAGGTGGTTTTCACCCCCCTCAGCATAACCGCACGACGCTTTAAACAACCGTTAGGCCCTGAGGGTCATTCCCTGAGGGGAATCTGTCTGAGAGCACTCCAGTCTTGCTGCCGCTTAAAACCCGAACCGGTAAATCATCCGCTGACGGTACGTTTCTCCTGGGCGCACCACGCCGGACGGATACCCCGCACGGTGGAACGACTCCTGATTCGGCGAATCCGGAAAGAGTCCAGGCTCGAGGCAGAAGCCTTGGCGATAGCCAAGCGGGCGGCCGCCGCGTCCGACGATGGAGCCGTCAAGGAAGTTGCCGGCGTAGAACTGGATGCCAGGTGCGTCGGTCAGGACTTCCAAGGAGCGGCCCGAAGTGGCTTCCGTGGCGCGTGCGGCGAGGCGGAGGCCGTGCGCTAAGCCGAGGTCGAAGCAGTGGTCGTAGCCGCCAGCCAAGCGGAGCTGCAGGTGGTCGGCGTTGATGTCCTGGCCGATGCGGCGGGCATGGCGGAAATCGAAGGGCGTGCCTTCGACGGAAGCGCGTTCGCCGGTCGCGATCAGGGAGGCGTCGGTCGGGATGAAGCGCTCCGCCGGAATGGTCAGGGCGTGGTCCAAGATGTCCCCGCTGCCGGCGAGGTTGAAGAACGCGTGGTTCGTCAGGTTGCACAGCGTCGGGGCATCCGTGGCGCCGGCAAAGTCAATCCGGAGCTCATTGGCGTCGTGCGGCAGGGTGTAGGTGACGGTGACGGTCAAGTTGCCCGGGTAGCCTTCGTCCCCCGCCGGGCTGACGTGCGTGAAGCGCACCGCGGTCGCGCCGCGGACGGCGAGGACTTCGGCCGACCAGACGCGGGCATGCATGGCGACGATGCCTCCATGGAGGTGCTGGCCATGGTTATTGCGGGTAACTTGGAACGCCTGTCCGTCGATGCTGAACTGGCCGTCGCGGAGGCGGTTCGCGTAGCGACCGACGGTGCTGCCGAGGTAGGCGTTGTGGTGGACGTAGCCATCGGCGTGGTCATGGCCCAGGGTGACCTCGCCCACTTTGCCGAACCGGTCAGGCACGCGTACCGAGGTCAGCGTGGCGCCATACTCGCTGATGGCGACGGACATCCCGCGTCCGTTGTTCAGCAGGTGCAGGCGGACCGGTTGGCCGTCCACTAGGCCGTGAAGCCGCGTGCGATGGCTGGAGACGCGTGGTCGCATCCAGGCGACGGCGAGTCCGGTCAAGGCCACCACCGCGATGGCGAATAAGGCAAGGTCCATGCCCACGAAGTTGGTGGGCTTACGGGCGTGAGCCAAGAAAAAGCCCCGCGGTGGCGGGGCTCTGTGGACCTTATTTCTTGGCCTCGACCCGTGGGCCGGCGAGGACCTTGGTCCAGTCGGCGGCGATCCGGACGGCCTCCTGCAGCTGGATGTCGTATTCGGGCCAGTCTTCGTCTTCGAGCGGGTCGCGGACGCGGGACATGCGCTTGGACTTGCTGGTCCATTCGGCGCCTTCCTTCTTTTCCTGCTCGAGGGCGGCGTCCAGCTTCACGTCGGTCGCCTTGGCTGCCTTGGTGGCCAGCTGCGTCAGCTCCTTGCGGACCTGCTCGCGGAAGACCAGGTCGTCGCTGCGCTCTTGGCGGCGTTGCTCGAGGGAGAGGGAGACTTCCTTGCGGGCCTGGCGGCTCTTGGTCCACTCGATGGAGTGGGATAGCGTGAGGAATTCCGGCAACTCGGCTTGGCGCTTGGCCGAGGCTTCGGCCAGCTGCTTGACGAGGTCGTCGGAGAGCTTGGCCTTGAGCCAATCGCCCTCGTCAGGCTTGGTGAGCGACGGCGGGATCGAATCCCAAGCCAAAGGGCGCTCAAGGTCCGATTCCGCGACCGGCAACACGGAGAAGACGGAGGGCACCACGATGTCGGCCGGGACGCCCTTGAGCTGGATCGAGGAGCCGCTGGGGGCATACCACTTTTGGATGGTCACCTTGACGGCGGACTTCACGTCGAGCCCGCGGAAGACGCGGTTGAGTTCGATGATGTTTTGGACGGAGCCTTTGCCGTGGGTCGTCGTGTCTCCCACGACGAGCGCGCGGTGGTGGTCCTTCATGGCGCCGCAGAAGATCTCGGAAGCCGAGGCGGAGAGCTTGGACGTCAGCACGATGAGCGGGCCGTCCCAGGCCACCTTCTCGTTCTCATCGCGGTAGTCTTCAATGCGGCCTTGGCTGTCGCGGACCTGTAGGATGGAGCCCTTGGGGATGAACAGCCCGGAAAGGTCGACCGCTTCGGTGAGCAGGCCGCCCCCGTTCTTGCGGAGGTCCATGATGAGGGCCTTGATGCCGAGCTTCTTCATCTTCTCGATGAGCTGTTCGACGTCCTTGGTGGGGCTGGAGCCCGTGCCGTCGGGATTCTTCCCGTAGAAAGCGGGGAGGTCGATGACGCCGATGCTCACGTTGCCGTTGCCGTTCGGAGCTTCGAAGCAGCGCGCCGAGGCCATCTGGCCAACGAGCTTGATCTGGTCGCGCTTGAGGGCGACGGTCTTGCGGACGCCGGCGGTGTCCACGAGCAGCTTGACGGTGGTGCCTTGCTTGCCGCGAATGCGGCTGATGGCCTTCTGCAGGCGGAGGCCGACGATGTCGTCCATCTCGCCGGCTTCGCCTTGGCCGACGGCGATGATGCGGTCACCGGGCTTCACTTGGCCGGAAAGGTCGAGCGGGCCGCCGGGGAGGACTTCCTTGATGGTGCAATAGCCGTCTTCGTCGGCCAGCGTGGCGCCGATGCCGCAGAGCGAGTTGCGCATCGCGATCTCGAACTCCTCCAGCGACTG
>JBEGRN010000264.1:0-2806 GCA_041180425.1 Verrucomicrobiota bacterium | reverse complement strand
CCTCATCGGCTGCATCTGCTTCGGCATCGCGCTCGGCCCCGATCTCGGGACCATCGTGCTCTGCGCCACCGTCGGCGGCACGATGATGTACGTCTCGGGCGTCCGTTGGAAGTACATCATCCCGACCTTCGTGGTCTGCTCGGTCGGCTTCACCATCCTCATCCTCAACTGGGGGAACCGCTTCCGCCGCTTCACTTCTTTCATGGACCCGTGGGGGCACCGCGACAACGAGGCCTATCAGCTGTTCGAAGGGATGGTCGCGTTCGGCGTCGGCGGCGTGACGGGGAAGGGGGCCGCCAACGGCCTGCAGGTCCGCGCCTACCTGCCTGAAGCGCACACCGACTTCGTCTTGGCGAACATCGGCGAAGAGCATGGCCTCATCGGCACCGTCCTCGTCGCCACCGCGTATCTCGCGATCTTCTGGCTGGCGTACCGCGCCATGCGCTTCTCGAACGACCTGTACCGCCTCAACGTCTGCTTGGGGGCGACGTTGTTCCTCGTCCTCCAAGCGCTCGTCAACATGGGCGTCGTCACCGGCCTATTGCCGACGAAGGGCATCTCGCTCCCGTTCCTTAGCTACGGCGGCACCAACCTCGTCATCATGTCCTGCATGGTGGGGCTCGTCCTCAACTGCATCCGGGAGGCCGGCCAACCTGCCTTCACGCCCAAGGAGGCGCGCGCATGAGCCGCGTGCTGCTCGCCTGCGGCGGGACCGGTGGCCATCTCGCCCCCGGCATCGCCTTGGCTCAGCGGCTCACCGACGAAGGGCACGAGTGCCTGCTGGTCGTCAGCAGCAAGGCGGTCGACGCGCGGATGACGGCCAATTACCCGCGGTTCACGTTCGTGCCCGGCAAAGGGCGTGGCTTTGGTCCTGGCTGGGTGAACAAGCTCTTGTTCTTTCCCGCGCTCGTGGGATCGGTGTGGTCCGCCTGGCGTCTGCTGCGTCGCTTCCGTCCCTCGGCCCTCGTCTGTTTCGGCGGCTTCATGAGTGTCGGCCCAGCCTTGGCGTGCTGGCTGTCCGGGATACCCGTGCTCGTCCATGAATCCAACCGCCGTCCGGGGAAGGCCGTTCGTTTGATCGCGCGTTTTGCCCGCTCCATCCATCTCCCGACCGGGGTGCGCTTGGACGGCATCGCGGAGTCCCGCCAACACGATTCCGGCTTTCCGGTCCGCGCGGAGATCCGTCCTTCCTCGCGCGACGTCGCGCGCAAGGCCATGGGTTTCCCCGTCACCGGACGGCTGGTGCTCGTGCTTGGCGGGAGCCAAGGCGCCAACGTCCTCACGCGTTGGGTCGAAGGGCAGCTGGCCGAGTTGGCCGTGCGTGGCATCCATGTGCTTTGCCTGACGGGCCCGCAAGGGCGCGAGGGCGAAGTGCGCACGGAAAGCTCGACGGTCCGTTTCCTGCCTTTCTGCCACCAGATGGGGTTGGCCTATTCGGCCAGCGACCTGGCGGTGACGCGCGCCGGGGCCGGTACCTTGGCCGAGTTGGCGACGTGTCGCACGCCGGCGGTGCTGGTTCCGTTGCCTTCGGCGGCCGACGACCATCAGACCGCCAACGCGCGCTTCGCCGCTGAAACCGGCGCGGCCTTGCTGCTGGCCGAGCGCGACCTGGCGCAACTCGCTGGGCTGCTATACGACCGTCTTGCCAATAACGCGGCGTTGGCGGAGATGCGCGATGCCTTGGCTTTGGCTGACGCCGCCAACCGCTGGGAAGAGCTTTTCCAGGAAACCGTCCAGCTCGCGCGCGACCCGCGCGCCCCGGCCGCATGAGCGTTCCGGCCTCCGCTTGGATGCTCGGCGCCTGCGGCATGGGCGTCGGTCCCTTGGCCATCTTCCTGAAAGGCGCCGGCTGCGACGTCTCGGGCTGGGACGATGCCACCGGCAGCCCGATGGAAGCGCACCTGGCCACAGCCGAGATCCCTTTGCTCCGCGATCCGTGGTCGGCGGGCCGGACGCCCGTCGTCGTCGGGCGTTCCAGCGCGGTGAAGCCCGGCCATCCGAGCCTCGACCTGGCGGCGCGCCACCCCGCCCGCGTGTTGCGCCGGGGCGAGCTGCTGGCCGAGAGCGTCGCCGACCGTCGGTTCGTAGCCGTCTGCGGCAGCCATGGCAAGACCACGACCTGCGGCATGCTCGTGTCCGCCTTGGCGTCGGCGGGCGCGGATTTCGGCTACGTGCTGGGCGGGCTGTTCCGCGACCCTGATTTTCCGCCGGCGCGCGCTTCGGCCACGTCCCCGTGGGTGGTCGCTGAAGTCGACGAGAGCGACGGCACCATCGGGGCCTTCTCGCCCGACGTCACGGTCGCCGTGAACTTGGATTGGGATCACCCGGACTACTATCGCGACGAGGCGGCGCTAGAAGGCGTGTTCCGCGCGCTCTTCGAGCGCACCCGCACCGCCGTGGTCATCCCCGCGGGCAACGAACGCCTCGAGCGCCTCACCCAGGGCCTGCGCGCGCAGGTGCTGCGCGTCGGGACGGCGGGCGACTACACCGCGGACTTCCTGACGGGCGACCATGCCTGCTCCCGCCTGCGCTTGGGCGGTCGGTTCCCCGCCGTGGAGGCGTCCTTACCGGTCGCCGGGGCTTTCAACCGCGCGAACGCGACGATGGCCTTGGCCGTGACGCACCTCATCACCGGTGGCCTGGTCGCCGAGCCGTTGGCTCGCTGGAGCGGCATCCGTCGGCGGCAAGACGTCCTCTTCGAACGCGCCGGCCTGCGGGTGCTCGCCGACTACGCCCATCACCCGACGGAGATCGCCGCGCTGCTGCGCTGGATCCGCGACACGCACGCGGGCCGCCTTGTCGTCGT
>JBEGRN010000263.1:0-3333 GCA_041180425.1 Verrucomicrobiota bacterium | reverse complement strand
AGGCGCGGAAGAACAGGTAGCCCAGCGTGAGCGTGATCGGGATCGTCAGGACCCACGCCCAGACGATGCGGCCCACGAGGCCCCACTTCACCGCGTCGAGGCGCTTGGTGGCGCCGACGCCGAGGATGGAGGTCGAGATGACGTGCGTCGTGGACAGCGGGATGCCCAGTTCGGAGGCGCCCGTGATCGTGATCGCCGCCGCGGTTTCGGCGGCGAAGCCGTGGACCGGCTGCAGTTTGACCATCTTGTGGCCCATCGTTCGGATGATGCGCCAGCCGCCGGCGGCGGTGCCTGCCGCCATCGTCACCGCGCAGAGGATGATGATCCAGATCGGGACGTGGTCGAGGACGCCCTTGGCCTTGATCTGGGCGAGCTCATCCTTGGTCAGTAGGCTCGCGGCCCAAGCAGGGGCGTGGCTCGGGTCGAAGGCGCCCGCGCCGACGCCGACGATGAGGGCGAAGGTGATGATGCCGACGGTCTTCTGGGCGTCGTTGTCTTCTGGGCGTCGTTGGAGCCGTGCGAGAAGCCCATGAGCCCCGCGGAGACCAACTGCAGCTTGCCGAAGACCTTGCCGACGATGCTGGGCCGGACGGTGAGCCGGACGATGAGCATCGTCAGCAGGAGCATGAAGATGACGCCGAGCGTGAAGCCGATGAACGGCGAAATCACCATCGGCTTGATCAGCTTGGGCCAGAGCCCGACGGACTTGCCGGCCGCGTCGGTGCCATCCCAGATGAGGCGACCCCAGGTGAGGTGCGTCTGGCCGAGCACGCCGCCGCAGAGGCCGCCGATGAGGGCGTGCGAGGAACTGGAGGGGATCCCGAACCACCAAGTGATGAGGTTCCAGACGATGCCGCCCATCAGGCCGCAGGCGATGGCGAGCTGGGCGACCTGGAAGCCACCGGCGAGGTCGATGTAGCCCGAGTAGATGGTCTTGGCCACCGCGGTGCCCCAGAAGGCGCCGATGAGGTTGGTCGCGGCCGCCAGCATGATCGCCTGGCGGGGCGTCAGGACGCGGGTCGAGACGACGGTCGCGATGGCGTTGGCCGCATCATGGAAGCCGTTGATGTATTCAAACACCACGGCCACCACGATGACCAACAGCATCAACAGGAAAGGATCCATAGCCGGAGGCGGGCGGGCGGCTTAGGCGTACTTGAGGGCGATCTGGAACACGACCTTGCCGGCGTCGCGGCAATGGTCGATGGCGCGCTCGAGCAGTTCGTAGATGTCCTTGAGCACGACGACTTCCTTGGCGTCGACGTTGCCTTGGTAGAGGTCGCGGAGCAGGCCCACCATGAGGCGGTCGGCGTCGCCTTCGATCGTCTGCAAGGTCTCATAGTCGTCCTGGATCTCCTCGACGTTGGAGAGCTTGCGGAGGCGGCCGACGAGGCGGGCGGTGACTTCGGTGGCCTGCTCAAGCATGCGGACCTGCTTGTCGACGATGTCGGTCGAGAACTGCGACGGGCAGATGGCGAGGCGCTCGCCGATCTTCTCGCAGGTCTTCGGGATCTTGTAGAGGGCGTTGGCAAGGGCTTCGATGTCTTCGCGCTCCAAAGGCGTCACGAAAGTGAGGCAAAGCTCCTGCGTGATGGAGAGCCCGATGCGCTTATCGTTGCGGCGGGCCACGACGAGTTCGGTGAAGCGCTGCTCGAAGTCGGGCTTGCCGACCTGGGCGTAGAGCTTGGAAAGCGACTTGGCGCTCTTCTGGGCCTCGTCCGCGCTGGCTTCCAGGAGTTCGTAGAACTTTTCGTCTTTGCCGATGACCTTCTTGAGGAAGTCTTTCATGGGTGTGTGGGGTGTGCGCCCTTAAAGGCCATCCCGGTTACCGAGGGCAACACCTGTTCGTCACACATCCGTAACATCCGTCACATCAAGTTGTTACAAGTGTTACGATTGTGTGACGAGAAATGGGGGTAATTCTGTGAATCTGCTGTGAATCAGCTCGGAAGTCACCGAATCCGTGCGGACCCGCCATGGGTTCGTCACGCAAGGCTGGCATGATTCTGGCCATGGAAGACACCCTCCGTCCGTTAAGTCCCAAGGTCCACTTCCGCACGCTCGTGCTGTCGGACCTTCACCTCGGTACCAAGGACGCCCAAGCGCGCGAACTGCTGGAGGTCCTCCGCGGCATCCGTTGCGATAAACTGATCTTGAACGGCGACATCGTCGACCTCTGGTCCTTGCAGCGCAAGAACCACTGGGGCCCGGCGCACACCGCCGTCGTCCGCCGTCTCCTGAAGATGGCCGAGAAGGACGGTACGCGCGTGGTCTACCTCCGCGGCAACCACGACGACTTCATCCGTCGCCTCATCCCGTTGAGCCTCGACCGCATCGAGCTCGCCGAAGAGCACCTGCATGAGACCGCCGACGGGAAGCGCTTCCTGTGCATCCATGGCGACGCGTTCGACACCGTCATGGCGAAGATGCGCTGGTTGGCGGTCATCGGCGACATCAGCTACCAGCTGCTGCTCGACCTCAACCGCTTCTACAACCGCTGGCGCGCCTGGCGCGGTAAGGAATACTTCTCGCTCTCCCAGGCCATCAAAGGCCGCGTGAAGTCCGCCGTGAGCTTCATCTCTAGTTTCGAAGAGCACCTGCAAGCCTTGGCCCGTCGCCGGGGTTGCGACGGCGTGATGTGCGGCCATATCCATAAGGCCGAAGACCGGATGATCGGCGAGATGCGCTACCTCAACTCGGGCGACTGGGTCGAGTCCTTGACCGCCATCGTCGAAGAAGCCGACGGCCGCCTCCGCGTCGTCGACCGGGCCGAACTGCGCGCGCTCATCGCCGCCCAACGGGCGGCCTATGAAGCCGGTGCCTATCCTGAAGCCCGCCGCGAGGCGGCCGTCGCCTGATGACCGCAGTCCCGGTCCTTTCCGCGGGTTTCGGCGAAGGGCATAACGCCGCCGCCCGCGCCATCGTCGAGGCCTTGGCGAACCATCCGTCGGGCGCTTTCTCCGGGAAGCTGCATGACCTCTTTCTGGAGGCCTATGGCGCCGAAAAGGCGAGGTCCCAGCGCGACAGCTACATCCGCGTGGCCAACCGCTACCCGCGCTTATGGGGCTGCCTCTACGGGGCCCTGGACCGACTCCCCCTCGTGCGCGCGTCGCTCCCGTTCCTCCGTCCGGTGGAGCGTGAGCTGAACCGCCTCCTGGATGAGCAAAGGCCGCCGGTCGTCATCTCGGCTTACCCGCTCTACAACTACATGATGGCCCGACGCTGGAGCGTCGCCGATCCGGCGCGTCCGCGCCTGATCACCGTCGTCACCGATTCCATCTCCGTCAACCGCGCCTGGCATCGCGCCCACTCGGATTGGTTCGTGACGCCCAA
>JBEGRN010000262.1:0-2849 GCA_041180425.1 Verrucomicrobiota bacterium | reverse complement strand
ACGTCCGGGATGGCGCCGTCGAAGCTGGGCTGCAAACGGCGGATGCGCTCGCCGATCGGCGGGTGCGAAGAAAAGAGGAACTCCATCACGCCCCCCGTCGACGAGAAGTAAAGGTGCTGCGCTTCGAGTTCGTTCGCCGCGGCCTGCCGCTGGCCGCCCTTAAACCCGGCGATCTTCTTGAGGGCCCCAGCCAAGCCGTCCGGATTGCGCGTGAATTGCACCGCGGAGGCGTCCGCGAGGTATTCGCGCTGGCGCGAGACGGAGGCCTGGATGATGCGGGCGAAGAAGACGCCACCGAGGCCCAAAAGGAAAACGACGAGGCCAGCCAAGGCCACCGGGACGGCGACCTTGGCGCTGTCCTTGTCGTCGGCATGCCGCATCAACCGCATCAGGATGTAGCCGAGCTGCGAAAGGGCCGTCAGGCCGGCGATGGTCCCGATGATCCGCAGGTTGAGCTTCATGTCGCCGTTGCCGATGTGGCTGAACTCATGCGCCACGACGCCCTGGAGCTCATCGCGCGTGAGGTAGGTCAAGGCGCCTCGGGTCACGGCCACGGCGGCGTCCTGCGGATGGTTGCCCGCGGCGAAAGCGTTGATGGTCGTATCGCCATCGACGACATAGCAGGCCGGCATCGGCAAGCCCGCGGCGAGCGACATTTCCTCGACGATGTTCAGGAAGCGGCGTTCAGCCAGGTCCTGCGTCTTCGGCGACACCGGCCGGCCGCCGAGACTCTGCGCCACATAGGCGCCGCCTTGGGCGAGCTCGCTGATGCGGACCAAACTGGTGCCCAGGATTACCGCCAAGGCCGTGCCCGTCGTGGCGAAGGCCAGCTTCGGCTGGAACCAATTGATCGGCGCGTTGCCCACCGTCCAGACCCACTTGCCGTAGACGGCGATGGCGTAGAGACTGCCGGTCAGGATGAGCACGGCCAACACCAAGAGCACGACGAGGGTCGTCGTGCGTCCCCGAGCCTCGTCTTGGGCCCGGAAAAAATTCATGGTGGCCGCCATCGGGCGACGCTGGGTTTAGGCGACCGGCGGTTCGGCAAAGAGGCGACGGTAGGCCACCGTGACCATCAAGCCCTGCAGCGGCAAGGTCGCGAAGATGCCGATGAAGCAGGCGAATAAGCCGAGTTCCGAGACGAGGTTAGCGACGAGGAGGAGCAGGAAGGCCCAGCCCCAGTGCGCGGTCACCGCCTGACGGCTCATCTCCATGCACTCCCAGAAGGACCCACGGCGGTCAGCCAAAAGGCTCCAGGACCAGCACCAAGCAATCGCGAGGTAATAACCGGGGATGAAGCACATCAGGAAGCCGACCAATAGGAACGGGAGCATGACTAACATCATCAACCACGAGGAACCGAACTGCTCGAAGCCGCTGAAGAGATCCTCCATGCCGGCCGGCTTCCCGTCCAAGACCTTTTCGAAGAAACGGCTCAAGCCAATCGTCAGCGGCGGAATGGTGATCAGGAAGCAGCAAAGAAGCCCATACACCAGGTGCACGAGCACGATGTTCCAGAAGTCCCGCTTCAAGGCAGCGAAGGCCTGCGTGAGGCAGATGCCGATGTCGAAGGGGTTCTGCGCGTTCCGGGCCCGCTGGACGCGACCGAGCTGCTCAGGATTAAGGGTAGCAAAGAGTCCCATGAGGATGCGCGGCGGGATTAGAACTTCACCGTCGGGGCGGCCTTCTCGGCTTCGTTCTCGATCTTGAAGAACTCGGCGGGGAGGAAACCGAAGGAGTTCGCGACGAAGACGTTCGGGAAGACTTCACGCGAGGTGTTGTAGTCGAGGACGGAGTCGTTGTAGGCCTGACGGGAGAAGGCGATGCGGTTCTCGGTCGAGGCAAGCTCTTCCATCAGCGAACGCATGGTGGCGTCAGCCTTGAGCTGCGGGTAGTTCTCCGAGACCATCAAGAGACGGCCCAAGGCACCGCTGAGCGTGGACTCGGCCTGGGCGAGGTCGCGCATGGCGGCCGGGTCGGTCGGGCTGCCGGCAAAGCGGACATTGGCCTGCGTGGCCTTGGCGCGGGCTTCGACGACGGCGGTGAGGGTGCCGCTCTCGTGGGCCATGTAGCCCTTGGCGGTCTCGACGAGGTTGGGGATGAGGTCGTGGCGACGCTTCAGTTGGACGTCCACCTGCGCGAAGGCGTTCTTGAAGCGGTTCCGCAACCCGACGAGGGTGTTGTAGATGCCGACGAGGAAGAGGCCGGCGACGATGATGACGCCGAGGATGACGAGGAGGGTGATGACAATAGCAGGTCCCATAGTGCCATCGAACCTACCCCCTCCCCCGCCGGCCGCAAGTCCGACCGAACCTTGCAGTATTATAAATAGGGCCAGGCTTTCCAGAAACGCCTTCCCGACCCTGATTTAAGGGAGTTCCGAGAGCTTCCGGCAGACTTCGTCGATCAAAAAGGCCGGGGTCGAGGCGCCGGCGGTGACGCCGATGACGGCATACCGGGCGAGAGCTCCGAAATCGAGCTCGGCCGCGGTCTCGACGTGGAAACAGGGCATCCCCTGGATCTCGACGAGCTTGGCCAGTTTGACGGTGTTCGCGGAATGGCGCCCGCCGATGACGACGATGGCCTGGCAGCCTTGCTTCTGGAGCTCACCGATGTCGGCCTGACGGTCTTTCGTGGCGCCGCAGATGGTGTCGAAGACCAAGGTGGCCGGAAACCGGGCCTTCAGACGCGCGGCGAGTCGCTCGAACTCGTCCGTGAACATGGTCGATTGCGAGACCATGCAGACTTTATCGCCAAGGTCGGGCAAGGCATCGATGTCCGCTTCGCCGGAGATGACGTGCCCCTGCCCTTCGGCATAGCCGAGGAGGCCGATGACTTCCGGGTGCTTG